>CAMVHR010000055.1 GCA_947167345.1 uncultured Treponema sp. | reverse complement strand
ATAAGTTTGCATATTTTACAGTTTTTTAACATTCTATGCAAGCATTTACAGTATTTTCATTTTTAATATCTTTTTTTCTGTCACTTTCGTTCATAAAGATTCTCCGTTTAAGAAATCAAGAGCATAAATTTGTTTGATTCCATTATGATAAATAAGCGGTGCATTATCCAATGTAATCAAAGTTTTTGGAAAATTATCTTTTACAGTAATAAGAGGTCTTAATTCCCTTTTTAAAGTCGCCTCATCACGTACTGAAAGCGAAACTTGAATGTAATTAAGAACTCCGTCTTTTTGTGCTATAAAATCAATTTCCATATCATCTATTTTTCCAACATACAATTCATAACCGCGACGCAACAATTCAAGAAAGACTATGTTTTCAAGAATGTGACCTTCATCCCCACCTCTAGCACCAAGCATAAAAAAGCGAAGCCCCATATCTACAGCATAATACTTTTCCAAAGTTTTTAGAGTTTCTTTACCACGTATATCATAGCGATTTAGTTTGTAAAAAAGATAGGTCTCGCATAATGCAGAAAGACAATTATCTATTGTTGCAGAAGATGTTTTTCTACCGCTTGAAACAAAGGTGTCACAAATCTTTTTTGGAGAAAGAAGATTTCCAGTATAAACAAGTGCAAATTTAACAACCTTTTCAAGAAGGATTGTATCAGCAATTTTTTTTCGCTGCTGAATATCTTTCAAAACAATCGTTGAATAGAGCCCGGAAATATAATCTTTTATAGCCTCATTTTTTTCATAAATATTATGTAGATAAGGGAAACCTCCAAATGTAATATATTTTGTGTACAAGGTAGGCAAATCAAAACGTTCTTTGGCAAATTTTCCTTTATAAGCTGTTTGAAATTCTGTGAAAGAAAACGGCAGAATATTTATTTCAATGTAACGACCGCTCAAAAGCGTTGCAATCTCACCAGAAAGCATAGATGCATTAGAACCGGTTAGATAAATATCAACATTTGGAAGAATAAAAAGAGAGTTTACAACCTTTTCAAATTTTTCAACAAGCTGAATTTCATCCAGAAAGATATAATTCATTTTATCTTCCTGAATACGCTCTTTTAAGACAGAATGCAATTTATGATAATCAGTAATATCTTCGTTTTCGAGCATTTCAAAATTGAAAAATGAAATTTGATTTTCTAATGAAGATTTTGAAATCTCTTTACAGACTTCCTTTAAAATAACTGATTTTCCAGAACGTCTTACGCCTGTAATAACCTTAATTACATGCTGATCTCGCCAGGAAAGAAGTTTTTCAACATATTCCTTGCGAAAGTAAGAGTCTTCTTGGTAAAGAGGAGTATCGCGAAAGTCTATCATACAGACAGTTTATATCCAAAAATCACAACTGTCAACTTTTTAACATACAAGTTAAAAAAATTGCAAAAATCCAGTTTTTTTAAGACAAAAATGAACAATTTATGCTATTTGTGAATGTTATTTAGCCTAAATTTCGAGTTTTTAGATTTTACTATACTAGTTTTTGATGCGGGGATCTCGAAAACATCGGCATTGAATAGGATTTGATGACTATTTCCTATAATGTAACCTGGATTTATACGCTGAAAAATAAAAAGGCCATCTGATATTCAGTAAAAACATTCAGTAGCATAATTGAACCGCAGGCAGAGTAAAAGTGTATTTAACAATTATATGCATAATTTGTTAAACACACTTAACAAAATACACAAAAACTGTAAACTATGGTTATGAAAAAGCTAACAGAAGGCTTTAGAAAAATGGCTTCAACAAATTTAGCTTACAAAGGGTGGATGAAAAAAAACATGAAGGCATTATTTAAAATAATAAGAATAATCTTACAATTTTTAGGGTTTGTTTTATTAAGAATCATTTATGAACCTTTAAACAGAATTTTAGTAAACAAATTTGGATGTGGATGCAAAGAAGGATTTAATTGTAACAGCCTAAACAGCATTGTCATATTTGGATTATTTGCAATAACAGTTACTATAGCTTTATTAAATATAAAAATATATGCAAATAAAGAAAGAGGAATCTGTTTCGCCGGCATTTCAATGATAATCAATATCATTTTGTTTCCTTTGATCTGGGCAACATTGATGTGGAAATGAAGTGGAATTTCACTGAACAAACATCATTTCAGGTGATTGCAGCGGATTCAGCAGATACAATAAAAAACGGCTTTGACTGTAGGGTGTACATACGATATGCAGTGCCTACATACAAAGCCGTTTTTTATTGACATTTAACTTTTTACAATTTAACGCCACACATAAAAAGAATAATAATTATCACTTATCTGACTAGAAGTTGGAGGAGAAGACAGATCCTCATAGGCAATAGCATTACCCCCCATCTTGTGAGCTTTCCAGCTGTGAGAACCTTCATAACTGACAGTTATCCTACTATAATAATCATGATTAAAAATCAGACATCCAATTTTATTACAAGTAGCAGGGATAACAAGATTTCCCTGAAGGGAAGGACGTCTCAGTAATTGCCAGAGGTCCTGATACATAAGTAATTGTGTATACAGGTACCCATACTGCATACAAAGTATTATCCGTAGTTGCAGTACCTGCAGTTGCTGCTGTAGTATCATAGTCAGCAGTATCCGCATCAGAACTTTCAGCCCAGCCCAGGAAAATAAAGCTATTGAAAACTGGGATAAACGTCAAAATTCTGGGATGAAAAGTTAGAATTCTTTTGTAAAATAAAAAAAAATTTGCTATAATAAAGCAAATTTTAAATATTGAGGTTATTTTTATGAATGAAACACTCGAAGCAGCTCCAGAGGTTGTTCAGACAACAGTAGAAGCTGTTGCTACAGTAACAGGAAATGTTGCACAGGAAACAAAGTCCCTCCTGCACATTGACGACATTACAAATTATTTCACGCAGCTTAACAAAGTAAAAATCATTACAAGCATTGTTACAATCCTACTGTTCTATATCGTATACCGCATAATAAAGAAGATTGTAAAAAAGCAGTCCTTCGCAAAACTTCAGATGCATACGGCAGTCCTTATAAACAAAGTCATGACTTATGTATTCTGGGTTCTGATGGTCATGTACATAATGAGCCTTTTCGGTGTCAAGCTTAGCGCGATATGGGGAGCAGCAGGAATTGCAGGAATTGCAATAGGTTTTGCAGCACAGACAAGTGTAAGCAACATCATAAGCAGCGTATTCGTCATAAGCGAAAAAGCTCTTAAAATTGGCGACTACATTACAGTCGGAGACATAAGCGGTACAGTAGACAGCATAGACCTGTTAAGCGTAAAGATTCATACCCTTGACAACCAGATGGTCCGCATTCCAAACAGCACAATCATGAACGGAACGCTTACAAACTTCAGCCACTTTCCTATCCGCCGTGCAGTATTCGACATTTCGATAGCATACGAATCTGATCTTGAAAAAGTACTCGCAGCCATAAACAAAGTCCCAGGAATGTGTCCTACAGTGCTCAAAGATCCAGAGCCAAAGGCTTATTATGACGGACTTCTTGAAAGCTGCATACTCCTTAAGCTTTGCGTATGGATAAACAGAACAGACCTTGTTCAGGCAAAGAACGAAGTATACATGGCAATAATGAAGGTTGTAAGGGAAGAAGGTATCGAGATTCCTTACAATCACCTTGAGGTAAATCTTCATAATAATGGATGGAATTCTTAAAGGGCATCTCAAAAAACACACTTTCATAAATTTTTGAGATTTTCTAAAAAAAATTCACAGAATTCGGACAAAATAGCATAATCAAATAGAATTATATAGGTATGAAGCATTATTTTTTATACCTTATTTTCATTGCATGTACATGTGCAGTATTTTTCTGCACATGTATTGCACTATTTGGCTGTTCATCTCCTGTAATGGGAGACGATGAACAGATTCTGCTGTCAGACAGCAGCATTACAGAACAGAATGCCGCATCATGGCGCATTGAGTCAGGTTCAGATTTTGACGAAAAAAAATCAATCATCGCCCTTGAATTGGGAGCAGAGCTTATCAGCGTACAAAAGAACACACCATCGTATGTAATGGCATACCCGATTGCCGCTGATGGTCATGAAGCAGGAATGCCCTATGGCGCAATATACCCGTTTTCAACAAAGCTCAGGGCGGAAGACGGTTTTGCAGCTTCCATACTCCAGGAGCTGTACTGCACCTGCACAAAAACAGAAACATTAGATTACAATATCAAGCATTTCAACTGGCAAAAATTCATGGAATTATGCCGGGAATACGAAAATCCATGGCTAATCAACAGAAACAGAATAATAACTGCCATTAAGGCAGGTAAATTTAAAAAGTCCGACATAAAGATAGACGCAAAAAAGAAATAGGTATATATTATGTATACAATGAAAATAAAATATGTGTTCTTGATGTCTGCCATAATCAACTTATTCTTTATGACCTCCTGTGGCAATAAAAGCAAAAAATCAGGAGGAGAAGCAGATTTGCCTCAGATTTCCTCAGTGCAGAAAAGTCACAAATGGTTTTATTTTTCACGAGATTCTTTTTTACCTATAGACATGCCGCAAAATGCACCGCAGATAATAGAACTTCCTTGGACTGAAGCCGTCCGAATTTCATCTGCGGCAAGCGTTCCCGAAAAATACATTTCCAACTCACCTTTCAAGGCCTATGCAGTAGTAAACAGACTGGGCATTCTGGCATTTTCAGATGATTCAGTAAGCGTTTACAATGACAATTCCGTTTTTCCGTCAGTAACTGCAGACCAGCTTGTCTTTAGCGGAGGAGCACCTGTGTTTTATTTATACAGAAGCTCATTCTTTAACGACTCTTCCATTCAGACTGACAAAGAACCGTTCCTTGTAGAATTCAATCCGAACACACACTTGTTCTTTCCTCTTGTTTCATATAAAAACCTTAATCTTACTGAAGATGAACAGATTGTAGGTTTTTTTTGGGACGGATATACATGGACCTGTTCTGCAAAAAAAAGACTTGAACGTCAGGTTGAATTCAAGTTCTTTACATGGCAGCCTCTTATTGACCTGACAGAGTTGTCTCCTGCATTATCATCTGACAACTATCTTTTTAAATCTGCGACCGAAGAGGAATACAAAGCCCTTAATATGCCGCATCTGTTTTCAGATGCCCCGGAAGATTTAAAAACGCTTGTCGCTTCAATTCCAAGCGACTTTACTTTTTACGTTTCATGGCGCGACGGTTCTGGAACAAGCCCCGTAAATTATTATCAGCCGGGAAACAACAGCAGCGCTACGGTCAATGCAAAAGGTCTGTACGACAATGTCTCAGGATATGAAGTAATTGTATTTGCAGACGGAACAACTTATCTCAGGCAAAATTCAGAAGGTACTACAGACAGCAGAATCTGTGCATTCAGGCTTCCTCTCCTGCCAGCAGGATATACTTATGGAGAAGTTGCCATTACAGGTTCTAAAATGTATGTAGCATGGGAAGAAAATAACTTTTATAAAACCGGCAGGGCAGGCTTTATTCAGGTAAGCATTACAAATGTGCTCAATTCATTGAACTGAGCTATTTTGTATATCTTACAAGATTTGGCAGAGAAGAAGTCTGATGTTTTATATACAGATATTTAAACGGATGCATGTCAAGGGCATTCGTCTGCCACCCCCCAACAGAAGACAAGTCAATCAAATGCATGCTTATAGGATGATAGATTGGAATAATAAGGCTTTCATCCAAAAGAAGCTTTTCTGCCCTTGACAGGTACAGATAGTGCTCTTCAGATGTATCTGCACGAGATGCAGTCAAAAGATATTCATCAAACGTCTCGTTCTTGTAGTTTGCGACATTCAAAGAAGAATCACTTCTGAACAGCTCAAGAAAAGCCAGAGGATCTGCAAAATCTCCTATCCAGGAATATGCAAAAAGATCTGCATTCCAGCTAGAAATCAAACTGTTATACTGCTCCATAGTCGTTGTTTCTGTAACAAGCTCAACTCCAAGAGGCTCCCATGCAGCTTTCAGCTGAGAAGCAAGGTCTTTCATGAAATCAGTATCAGTAATGGCAAATTTTAAAGTCAGCTTCTTGTCATAAGGAATTTTTGCATGTTCACGAGCCTTATTCATCATTGCAATCGCATCATCAGAATCATAATCATCAATGCCTGATACAGAAGGATAATCAGGCAGCGGATAGACAAGAGTTGTTGCTGGCACTGTAATATTTTTGCGCAATGCATCATAAGGAATCGCTTCAAGCAATGCATTTCTGAATTCTGTATTGCTCCACAGAGAATCTCCCATCTTAAAGAACAGATAGTAGGTTCCAAATTCAGCAGCGACATGAATTGCATCAGAATTGATTATTTTAGAAACAAGGGCATTGCCTTCTGTAATCCAGTCAGCGTTACCTGTATTAAACTGATATGCATTCTCTTCCAAATCATCACTCAATGTAATTGTTATGCCCGGTATCTTTACTGACGCGGCATCATAATATTTTGGATTTTTTGCCAGTACAAGAGTATTGTTCTTGTAAGATTTTAACGTGAACGCACCACTGTAAGAATTAGGTTTTGAGCTTACTATTGAAAAAGCATGATGGCAGAGAATACGCGGCAGATGTTCAGCAGGTTCTTCAAGATGAACAACAAGAGTCTTGTCATTGCGGACAGAGATGCCAACATCTTCTTTTATGCCTTTTCCTGTTCTGAAATTACGAGCACCTTCTATAAAATCAAGCAGAGATGAATAAGGAGCATTCGGAGTTGCAAGCAACCTGAGCCATGAATCACGCACAGTTGCAGCAGTAATAGGCTCGCCAGTGCTAAAGCAGGCTCCCTCCCTCAATGTAAAGGTCCACCGCTTTTTTGTACGGGAAATTTTATAAGAAACGCAAAGAGCATTTCTAGGCTCAAGAGTCATAGGATCATACGAAAAAAGACCTTCGTAAAGTCCTGAAAGAACCTGAGCTTCTGACGTATAGTTTGCAGTATGAGGATTCAAATCATACTGATGAGTCATAGAGATAAGCCTAACTTCCCTCTGCTCTTCAACATTCGGAATTCCACCGGAAACATTCACGGCAAATCCTGACTGAACAAACACAAAAAACGCACTCACAGCGGCCGCACACAAAAGAGAAAGCTTTCGGCTTTTATTCATTATCTTTTATCCCCAATTTTTTCATCTGCTCAGCCTCTTCCACATAGGCCGCATATTCACCCTTACACTGATTTATCTTTGCAAGAATATTTTTCAGAGTGGTCAATTCCATCTTGATGCCCTTTATGCGTGCCCTGTCAGCAGGTGTTGCCGCAGCCTTAAAAAATTCATCCAGCGCAGTCAACCTTATATGCAGACGACCGTTTTCAGTAAGCTGATTCGCCACAAAATTAAAGATGAAGTCATCTTTTTGAGAATTCATCTTCTGATAGTTAGGGTGATTTTTTTCTGTAAGAGAACCATAATAAGTAATGCGCTTTACAAGGCTTTCCATAAATTTATTATAATTTATTATTTCCTTACGCTGCTCATTTCCCCTTTCAGCAACAGACACCTGATATTCCACCTGAGGATCTGCCAGACCGAAAATCCTGCGGATAAGTTTCATCAGCTTGTCTTTAAAACCATTACTTTCAGACTGCAGAATGTCATGATTCACAATAATTTTCTGCTGGACAATATTATACTGCTCAGCAAGAGACCCTATAAAGCGAACACCATTCATTATGATTTCATGCGTATCAACAGAAGGTGCCTTTGAGGTTGCAGCTTTTTCTTCGACATGAAGACGACTAAGAAGCTTGTTACGCAGTTCCTCTTTTGCAAGAGCCGTCTCTTCATCTACAATTTCCTGAATAAGATCCTGATAAACAGGTCTTGAAGGCATACAGATTGGAAGCAGCCGCTTTATTTCTGTCATGAGGGAATCAGAATCATTCATTGCGGAACTGTCAAAACGTCTGTCCGAAATTATACTCCTACGAACCTCAGCCTTGTAGCGCTCGCGATGAAAATTACCAAGAGCCTTCAAGACTTTGTTTATTCCTTCAATTTCATGCGCAGTGTTTCCAAGACCGTCAAACAGCATTCCTACGGCCATGCCCATACCGGAATTCTTAAGTTCCGAAAGGGCAATTCCCAAGGCACGTGTATTAATCCTGTTAGATGATGCGGTAAGGTTTGACCATGCAAAAGAATTGTTAAATTCAAGCAGAGCCTTTATTTTATCAGTTGTGAGCTGGTCTACGGAGAACTTCATGTAGTTACAGATGTAATCCAGCATAGTTTCATAGTCATTCAGCCTGATACCAAGCTGCTGGGCACGATCATTCTCATTAAAAGGACTTTCATCAGGACAAGTAACTTTTAAAATCTTGCGTTCATTCTTATATGGATCTGGAATGACAAGAGAGCGCTTCTGCAACAAATCAAACATATTTTTTATAAAAACAAGATGATTTCTATATCTGTCCTGAACCTGAACAAGCATTGTAGAGTCAAACCATGATGTTTTACTTTCAACAGCTTTTATGACTTTTACGTTAAAACTTTCATCCTGACTAGAATTGTCCATCTAAAATACCCCTACAAAAACTTATTAACATAGAATCCATATCCTTTTCATACTATCGGAATTTGGATTTCAATACTTCACCTTTTATTTTAAGGCAATCTTTTAAACTGCCATAACAGAAAACATTACATATTTTATTATAATAGCACACTATTCATTTTTCTGTATAGATTTGGACTATTGATATAAAGAAAAAAAATCATTATTCTATAAAATTATCATTATTACAATATTAAAGGTGAATTGAATGGCAGTTGATGAACATTTACAAATGGTGCGCCACAGTTTGGCACACGTCATGGCAGAAGCTATTGTTAAACTGTACCCAGGTACAAAAATAGCAATCGGACCTGCAATTGAAAACGGATTTTATTACGACTTTGAATTTCCTGCTGACAACAAACTTACAGAAGATGCATTTCCTGCTGTAGAAAAGGAAATGAGGAAGATTCTTGCCGGCAACTTTGATTTTGTGCGCAAGGAAATTTCAAAAGCAGAAGCTCTCGAACTTTTTAAGGATCAGCCATATAAAGTAGAGCTTATAAATGATTTACCAGAAAACGAAACCATTACAACCTACACTCAGGACACCTTTACAGACCTTTGCCGAGGTCCTCACATTTCAAACACCAAGGAAATAAACGCACAGAGCTTTAAGCTCATGAAGATGGCTGGAGCATACTGGCGCGGTGATTCAGAGCGGACAATGCTCAGCCGTGTATATGCCGTTGCATTTGCAAAGCCTAACGATCTCAAAGACTACCTTAAAATGCTTGAAGAAGCAGACAAGCGTGACCACCGTAAGCTTGGTGTACAGATGGACCTGTTCCATCTTGACCCGGAGGATCCGGGACAGATTTTCTGGCATCCGAACGGATGGTCAATGTACGTAACGCTTCAGGATTACATGAGAAAGAAAGTAATTCAGGACGGCTATCTGGAAGTAAACACTCCTGCCGTAATGCCTCGCACTCTTTGGGAGCGTTCAGGTCACTGGGGACATTATCAGAAGAACATGTTCATTACCGAAAGCGAAAAACGCCTTTTTGCAATCAAGCCAATGAACTGTCCAGGTGCGCTTGAAATCTTTAATTCACGCACACGCTCCTACAAAGACCTGCCTCTGCGCCTTGCAGAGTTCGGACACTGCGTCCGCAACGAACCTAGCGGAACATTGCATGGAATCATGAGAGTCCGCGGCTTTGTACAGGACGATGCTCACATCATCTGTACGGACGAGCAGATTGTAGACGAAGTTGCAAAGTTCTGCCGCCTGCTCAAAGATGTTTACAAGGACTTCGGATTTGACAAGAACCTGCTTGTAAAGCTGAGTACACGTCCAGAAGACCATGTTGGCGATGACGCTACATGGGACAGGGCAGAAGCAGCACTTGCAGACGCATGTAAGTCATGCGGCATTGAGTTTGAGATTCAGCCTGGAGAAGGCGCATTCTATGGTCCAAAGCTGGAATTCACTCTTGTAGATGCTTTGGGAAGACAGTGGCAGTGCGGAACCATACAGCTTGACTATCAGCTGCCTTCAGCAGAAAGGCTGAACGCACAGTACATTGGCGCTGACAATCAGAAGCATCATCCTGTAATGTTGCATCGCGCAGTTCTCGGCTCACTGGAGCGTTTCCTTGGAATCCTAATTGAAAACTATGCAGGAGCATTCCCTGCATGGCTTCACTTTGAGCAGGTAGCCGTAGTTCCTGTAGGACAAGACTTTAACGACTATGCGCAGAAGGTTGCTGACACGCTCAGAAAAGCTGGAATACGTGTAAACGCATATACTGATGATGACAACATGAAGAGCAAGATAAAAGCAATATCAAGCGAGCACAAAACTCCTTACATTCTTGTAGTAGGAGCAAAAGAACAGGAAGAAAATTCCGTAACATGCCGCTTCCGCTTCTCAAGCCAGATTCCTCAGCGTTCATTCAAACTTGAAGAATTCCGCGACTACGTTGTAGAAAAGACAGAAAGTCATTTTAACGGAATATAAGCATAATTGAAAAATAAAAAGGGAGTCTGAACTTGAATTGTCAGGCTCCCTTTTTTGTTTCTAGGCAGAAAGGTTATATGCAGTACACATAATTTTCTTTTCGAGGGGCAGCATCCTTTGCAGGTTCTGCCGCATATCCGAGTGCACAGTGACCGATGCCCTCATAATCACCTTCGATTCCAAGCTTTTTAAGAATATTCTTTCCAAAGTCAGATTCAAATTCTTCCTTTGCCCTGTGAATCCAGATGCTGCCAACACCAAGGCTTTCAGCCGCATTCATAAGGTTTCCAAGAACAAGAGAACCGTCATAAACGTAAGTCGGAACATCCTTCCTTGCAAGAACAATAAGAATTACAGGTGCTCCATAGAATGGGTCAAAACCTTCATTCCAACCGCCAATCTTTCTGTTTTCATCAGAAATCTCATCACGAAGCTTCTTATCAGTTACAGCTATGATGATTGGACTCTGCTTTCCCATCCCTGTTGCCGCAAAAGTACCGGCCTTTATGATTGCAGAAAGGTCTTCTGACTTTACCATGTCACTCTTGAATTTCCTACAACTTCTTCTTGATTCCAGAACCTTAAGAGTTTCGTTCATTTTCCATTTTCCTCCATAATATTTTTTGCAAACTCAGCAGCTGCCTTTAAATCCTCTTCATTAGGTCTTCCCTTGTGAAGGCCCTTAAACTCACCTTTACAGTGAAATTCTTTTTCCAACATAGGAATGCCGACTTTAGCGGCCGTGGCCTTAACCTTTTTATAAGTTGAATTGAGCATTGCCGCAGAACCAAAGTTGACGATTTTTCCAACCTTTTCTTTATCAAGGGAGCTGACAAAATCCCTTACTTCCGGGTCAATGCTAAAAGCATAATACGAATTGCCCAAAAAAAGTAAGTCAACTTTTTCTTGGACAGGCTCACTTAAAGGCAAGGCTTCAACATCAAGAACCTTTGCAATCGCATCTGCAAGTTTCTTTGTGTTGCCAGTTTTTGTGTAATATCGTACTGCATATTTCACAGTTTTACCTCCAGAAGAATTGCACACACCTTTTCATTGTATACAATTCATTACCATACAATCTATCATTACACCATTTTTTATATACAGTCAAGAGGAATTTTTATAATTTTTTATTTATAATCTTTGCTTACAAATAAAAAAACCGTCCAACATAAAGTCAGACGGCTTATTTTCTATAAAATCAAGCTATAATATAAAATGCTAAAACTTATGCCTGTGGGCGAACAATAACTTTAGCAAGGTTAGGACGCTTTTCCAAATCCTTCTTAAGACCTTCTTCACGAGCCTTGTTTACATACTTTGGATCCTGGAACGAATACTTGAAGTTAGTATGAACATCATAAGTGCCGTTCATAAGGGCATAAGCATCTTCTGTCATTACAAGCTCTTCGTCTGTAGGAATGACGAAAATCTTTGTCTTTGAATCATCAGCACTAATGCATGTCTCTGCATTGCCAGTGAAAGACCATTCATTCTTCTGAGAGTCAATCTTGATTCCGTAGTTTTCAAGACCAGAACAAGCCTTAAAGCGAGTAATAGGACCACGCTCACCAACACCGGCTGTCCAAACAATAGCATCAACTCTGCCAAGTTCAGCAGCAAAAGCACCAATATATTTCTTAATGCGAAGAGCTTCCATTTCAATTGAAAGCTGGCAGAGCTTGTCGCCCTTTGCAGCATCAATCTCAATGTCGCGGCGGTCAGAATACTTTTCTGTAATTCCAAGACAGCCAGACTTCTTGTTGAGAGCCTTGTCCATTTCATCGGCAGACATGCCAGTCTTACGCATAATGTAGAATGGAAGAGCAGGATCAAGGTCTCCAGAACGAGTTCCCATTACAAGACCTTCAAGCGGTGTAATGCCCATTGTTGTATCGTAGCACTTGCCATCCTTTACTGCACACATCGAAGAACCGTTACCGATGTGACAGATAATGAGGTTTGTATCTTTTGGATCTTTTCCAAGAAGAACAGCAGCACGTTTTGCAGTGTAAAGGAAAGATGTTCCGTGGAAACCGTAGCGGCGTGCGGCATATTTTGTATACCATTCACGTGGAATTGCATACATGAATGTTTCTTCTGGCATTGTCTGATGCCATGCAGTATCCATGATTGCAGCATGAGGAACATTAGGCATAACCTTCTGGGCAGCTTCAATACCCATGATGTTTGCAGGCATGTGAAGAGGACCAAGGTCAATTACTTCACGGAAGCCGTCGAGAACTTCTGGAGTGATAAGTACTGACTTTGTAAACTTTTCGCCGCCATGGAGTACGCGGTGACCAACAGCACCGATTTCGTCCATGCTCTTGATAACTCCAACCTCAGGATCTGTTATTTCCTTAATGATTAACTCAATAGCCTCTTTGTGAGTAGGACAAGGACTTTCAATTTCAACCTTATTACCTTTAGCCTTGTGTGTAATGCAAGAACCATCAATACCGATTCTTTCAACAACACCGTTTGCCATTACCTCTTTATTGTCCCAGTCGTAAACCTGATACTTTGCGGATGAAGAACCGCAGTTCAATGTAAGAATTACCATTGCCATAGAAACGTATCCTCTAAAAATAAAATAAATATTTCATTATTATAGTAGATAAATATCAGAATTTCAATGCTGTCAAAAGCGTTCTGCTAGCAGAGACATTTTTGCTCCCTTTAATTAAGTTCCATTTCCACAGAACTAACCCAGCGTCCGTTCTTTCTTTCAAAAATAGTAATATTATCAACCATAAAATCCTCTACCAAATTCAATTCATTCATAACTTCAAGAGCTTCCGTCATGACACCAGCAGGAATATCTCTATTGCTCACAGTTATATGAGGTGCAAAAGGCCTTGAATCTTTCTTGACAGTTCCAGAAACAGCTTCTGCCACCGTAGAAAATACAGCATCCCTCAATCTACTCCATTTTTCATTACAAACAACTTTTGCAAAAAGAGTCCTGTCTCCAAATGCATCAAAATTATCTACATGAGCGGTAAATCCAAAACCATTATGTAAAACTTTTTTTTCAATTGCCCTTGCAATATCAGCTGTCGAATATTCTTGTGGCAAGCGGAATGGCGGTACTAACGTTACATGGATCGGAGTTGCATGACCAGATTTACAACCGTAAGCTTCATTCATGTAACGGCAGCAGTCTTCAAGAGTAAGAGTAATGTCTTCCGGCAAAAGCACTCCAATAAAATGAGTCTGCTGCAAAAAGTTTGCATCGTATGATTTTTTATTCTTCATTTTACATTAATCTGACAAAGTTTCATCGCAGACAAGGCAGTAGCATGACTTTCTGGAGTTACACAGGCACAGCATGAAGAATCTACAGAAATCTTCACTTCGGGGAGCTTTGCCTTTAGAATAAAGGCATTGCTGATAACACAAATTCCAGTACAAAGTCCAACCAATTCAATTTCTTCAAGACCGTCTAATGTTGCTGCAAAATCAGCAAGTTCCATGGAACCAAAACTTGGCTTGTCAAAAATACGGCTGTCACCTACGTCAAGACTTCTAGAAATCTGCCAGCCTGCCGAACCTTTTACACAATGTACAACAGGAAGATTTTTTCCTTCCTGAGTTTTAAGATAGTTTTCCTGATGTGTATCTCTAGTAAACACAACAAGCTCTCCAGCTGCACGAGCCTCTGCAATTTTTTCTGCAACTTTTGGAACAATGGCAACTGCCTCTTTTGTTCCAAGAGAACCATCAATAAAATCATTTTGCATGTCAATTACGATTAACAACTTCATTTTTATTTCCCCTATATTTATAAATTATATCCGTTTTCGCCTTTAAAATAAATCCAGCATAGAATCCAGATATAATGCCTCGCGGACTTCAAGCTGATATTCCGGCTTTGTCATATAGTACAACAAAAACTCCAAAACAACGGCACTTCCAAGCCCACGACCTTCAATTTTAAAGTTAGAAAACCCCATGGGAAGATATGTATCTTGAATATCCATAATACCAATAAAGCCAGGATTCTTCTTTGCAAGAGAAAATCGGTAGCCGCCACCCCCTCCAGGGGCAGAACATTTATGTTCAACGGCATTCTCTCCAAGATTTCTGCGGCTCACATTTCCATAGCATGTCTTACGTTCCATGCAGCCAAAATCGCAACACTCATTACAAAGGAATTCCACTTTGTCTTTTTGTGGCTGCACCAGAGTTTCAAGCATGTCAAAGGATTTGTTTAACCGAAAGTCAGGCACAACATAACTAAAATCATCTCGCTCCAGTTCCGCAACAAAATCATCAAAATCAGTAAGAACCTTCGTGGTTGAAGAAACCAGATATAGTGAAGGGTAAGTAATTTTAAGATAATCCAGCAGCAAGTCGGAATGTACTATTGCTCCGCTGTGAGTCGCTGCATGAGAAAAAATCTGGCAAAGCCGATTACATTTTTTATCCAAAAGATGTTCTTTTTTCAAAAGAGAATTGCTAAAGGTCAATCGTGCAGAAATTCCATATTCTGTTACAAGAGCAAGAACATCCCTTTCATCTGCGTACCCACTATTGGTTCTTCCCCCACCCCACAGACAATCCGCAGGTGCACCGTAAATCGAAGCAATGTCACACCATGAATAAAACCACTCTCTGTGCCGCCTCCAAAGAGGAAGAAAAATTTCATACAGTTCATAAAACTCAAAAAGCCCCGGAAGGTGATAATGTGCAATTCTTTCAGATTTATTCATCAGGTTGCTGACCATCATGAGCTTTCCATGCACATTCAGTAATTTCCATATTTGTAAAAGTTGCCTTGAATGAAGAATCCTCGGGACTGCACGCATAAATGCCAAACAGGATTTCACCGCTCGCCTTGCAAATATGGCAGATTCTCATCTGGCGGAAAATCTTTCCGTCTTCAGAACATTCAATGCAAAAATCGTCTTCGCGACGACTGAGCCTGTACCACATTGACTTGATGTTGGCAGGAATTTCCGTCGTAGCCCAGTCCGAGTAACCGTTGTTTGTGACAACACTTCCCAAATGCTGAAATTCTTCGTTCTCATACTCAACCGAAGCCTTCAGCCAGTTCTCGCTGTCAAGATACATGACCACACCGCACTGATCAAAACGATGCTTGCTTTCAAAGTCAGTCTTAACGATAAAAGAAAAATATTTCTCTTTCGTTGCCATCTGTAGAAGGGGAGCATTATCATTCCGAAAGTGATAGTAAGTCCTCTGCCACAAATCCGTATGTGGCACCGTGACAATCTCAACCTTGTCATTAAAGATAGAATAATTCTTTGGCTGTCGAATCCAGTTCAATTTTGATATATCAAGTTTCATAGCTTACAGTATAGCATTGATTTTGAGTCCACACTATGCATTATTAAGAAGTTCCCGATTTTATCCAATATCAATTCATCCGCAGGTAACCAGTTTACGGAATACAAATTTTCCGCCGTAAGCCAAGCTGCATTTTCGTGCTCCAAAAGTTCAAGCTTACCACTCAGCACATCGCAAGCAAAGCACTGCATTGAAAGATGAAATGCCGGATAGTCATATTCAATCGTGCCTATTTTCTCTCCTACTTTGATTTGAGTTGCAAGTTCCTTGCGGATTTCACGCTCAAGAGCTGCTTCAGGACTTTCCCACTCTTCTATTTTTCCGCCAGGAAATTCCCACCACCCCTTCCAGTCCCCATAACCGCGCTGGGTTGCAAAAACCTGACGATTGCATTGAGGAGATGTGCAGATGATGACGGCTGCAACTACGTTCATTTTTTTCATTATTCAGTAACTTCCCAATATCCGCTTTTGGTGTTTCCAACTCGTTTCAGATATCCATTTGTCTTTAGAAAGTCTACATTTTTTTCAATAGCAGTAACACTATAACCAAGCTTATCGGCAATGATCGGCATTGAAATACGGGAATTTTCTTCCATCAGTTCAAGGATTCTTTTTCTAAGATTAGAAAGTCCGCTTCGTTGTTTATGCGCCGAAGAAAAGTCTTCAAAGCTATCACCCAACTTATCACCCAACTTTGAGCCATTATCAAAAGGAAATGTTATTTTCATGAAATTGCTAGTAAAAGTAAATATATTGCTGTTATATACATGCATTATTCTTGTCATGCCGGAACCTAGCTGCTCAACCAGTTCCAAATCATGAAAAACACGCATCAACTCACGATTACGCGGCATAGAGCAACAGTTAAAAAAGTCATCCTGCGAAAGACCTTCAACCAGACCTCCATATAAGTGGTAATTACGATTTTATCAGAAAAGATTTCAAACAAAGGCGGAACTTTACGCGTATAATCATTATGTACCACCGCATTGATGACAGCCTCACGAAGGGCTATGGAATCCACAAGATTGGCTTCTTTTCGTTCCATCGGGGTGATTTTCGTCTTGGTGATATTTGCAATCTGCATACGGGTCAAAACAGACTTTACAGCTTTAACAAGACAGCTGTTTCCGAATTCCTCGGATTCAATCAAATCGTATTTATCAGTTCCGCTATATCTGGCTACTTTTATGGACATGCCATTTTCATCAGCAAGAAGATAGGCGTTGTAATTATAGCGACCATCAGGTGTAAACAATTCAAGAGTCTTTGCAAACTGACTGTTCAACGGCTTACCTAGTTCCTCGTAATAAATCTTGAGTTGGGCAAAGGTCAAATCCTGACGAGGAGATGGAATTTTTCCAAGCGAAAGATTTGCCCTTGACGAAAACAGCTCCATAATCATCTTGTCAGTCATTGCACGCTTTGAAGAACCAACACGCACAAAACAGCCGTCACTCGTCATGCCGAACTTTTTAAGGTAATACGGCTTTTCAGGACCACTCGAAACAATTACATGTACTACAGATTTTTCATCTCTTTCTTCGCTGATAATGTCAAAAAGTCCAAGCGTAGCAGGCCTTATGTTATTCAATATTCTGTCCGCAATCTGCCTCTGCACAAGGTCAGAATCTTTTACACCTAGCACCGCGCCATCATTAGCAATACCTATATAGATATGCCCGCCGGTCTTTGAGTTCAAAAAAGAGATGACTTCGCTTTCAAAAGACTCAGAGAGTTCCTGTTTAAATTCGATTATCTGGGATTCGGTGTTTGGCATTACGGGCCTCCTAATCTTAATATTTCACAAACAGCGGCTTATAGCCTTTTTTGCTGCAGCCGCTTTGGTGTTTGAACTTGCGTATATCCAGATTCTTAAGATCTTTTATTTTCACTGATGGCGGTGTGTACATAAATCAGCTCCTTTCAATAATTTCCCAGTGACCGCTATAACCACTACCAACATATCTAATATGACCAAGTTTTGAAATATGGCGTTTTATTGTACGAACACCTTTACCACAAAGTTGTGCCAACTCTTCTGTTGTAATTTTAGGATTGTTTTTTATCTGATTTTCAAGCCACAGATCAAAATCATTTTGAGTGCCATCTTGAGTGCCATCTTGAGTGCCATTCTGCGATTCTGCTTCGATTTCAAACGCGAATGGGATTGTTACGCGCAAGAAAAAGTCGAGGAACTCAAAAACGCCTCTGCCATATTTCTCTGTTACAAGAGGAATGCCATAGCCGGTCTGTTCCATCAAATCAAGGCGGATAAAAAGCTTTGCAAGCTCTTCATTTACAGGTTTTGAAACACCGCTAAAGAACTCTTCTTCGGAGTTTGGCATTATGGGGACTCCTTATACATCAATGACTTTTGGGGATGTTCTGAATAAAACATCATTCACTCCGTTTTCTTTTATCTTGGATTTCAATTCAAAATAAGTTGAAATAGATTCGTACGGCTTATCTGAAATTTTCGCTTGTTCTACAGTCACTTTGTAATATGTCTTTGCATTTGAAGCAGCTTTTACAAACTTCGCAGGAAGACTATTTAGTTCTCTTTCCAAAGATTTTTCCGTAACTTCATCAATCTTACATCTGCCAGTTTGGGTCAGTGCAACTTTTCCACGCAAAAAACGAGTTCTATCTTCTGTAAACAAAATAATTTCCGTACATGAATCAATATACGGATGCATTGGATAACGAGTAAACTGCTTGCTTTCTTTTTCTATTCCTGTCGCATAAAAATAGAATATAAATTTGTTTTTCAAGGATTGTAAATTCTTATACACATGGTCAAAATAATTTTTTCGCATAAATCCAACAAGAATGTGCTTTTTGCTGTCATTAATCTGTATAATTGAATTATCATTTCCATTGTGATACAGATAGTTCTTAGTCGGAGACTTTTGAATCAGATTAAAAACCAGTGCATTATCAGTTTGTACTCCAAGATAATAATCCCAAACTTTTTGAGCCTGCAATTTTATTACTTGAATAGGGGGTAACTCATTGAAGCCCGAATGTTGCACTGTCCAATATGGAACTTCGCCGTAGTTTTGATTTTCAGCAGACTCACTTTCCAAAGCAGGAATTAAAAAAGCATTTGCAACCTCGCCAATCTGAAATGTGTCTATAAATGATTTCAACGAGGCATTATAGACATATTGTTTTACGACATCTTGAATTCCAGGGTTGCCATAAAGTTTTCCATCAGAAACAGAAAGCAGATAATATTTTCCATCAAGAATATACATGGCAGTATTGCCTGTATTTTCTTTTCGTAAAGTAACAACATCAGGAATCAAATCACCTTGATATGAAACTGGTTGTCCATTGACAATCCATTCAGGGATTTCTATGTAATCAGAAATAGAGCTTTTGCCATCTGAATGC
>CAMVHR010000054.1 GCA_947167345.1 uncultured Treponema sp. | reverse complement strand
AACTTGCTGTAAAGTATCATCCTGACAGGAATCCTGGTGACAAAGAAGCTGAGGAAAAATTCAAGGAGGCTACCGAAGCCTACGAAGTTTTGAGCGATGAGCAGAAGCGTCCTATATATGATCAGTACGGATTTGCTGGTCTTGATGGAATGGGTGGTGGTGGTCAGGGCTATAGCCATGCATTCCATGACTTTAGTGATTTGTTTGGTAATGGAGCTGGCGGTTTCGGAGATATTTTTGAAAATCTTTTCGGAGGTGGTTTCGGGGGCAGTTCCCGATCATCTCGCGCGAGAAATAATGCCGGTGCATCTTTGCGCTATGATTTGGAAATTGACTTTAAAGATGCTGTTTATGGATGTAAAACTGAAGTCCGCTTCCGTCATAAGGAATTGTGCCACAAGTGTAATGGTACTGGTGGAGAAGCTGGCTCTACCCGAAAAACGTGTCCGACTTGTCAGGGCGTAGGGCAGATTCGCCGTAGTGCTGGATTTTTCTCTGTTCAGCAGACTTGTCCGACATGTGGCGGAAAAGGAACTGTAATAGATCATCCTTGTTCTGTATGTCACGGAACAGGGCTTGAATCAAAAGATAAAGTAATCAGCATAAATATTCCAGCCGGTGTGGATGATGGCAGAAGAATTACTATTCCTCATCAGGGCGATGCAAGTGAATCTGGCGGAGAGACTGGAGATTTAATCATTGTTATTCACGTTCGAAATGACAGGTATTTTGAGCGTAATGAAAATGATTTGTATTGTGCTGTACCTATCAGTTTCTCTCAGGCTATTCTTGGTGCAGATATTACGATTACAACTCTCGACAACCGTAAAGCTACTATAAAAATTCCAGCATGTACGTCAAACGGAAAAATGCTGCGGATTAAAAATGAAGGTGTCCCATATAGCGGTGGTACAAGAAAGGGTGATTTGTATGTAAAGATTATCGTACAGTTGCCGTCTCATGTTTCTAAGCAGCAGGCTCAGCTGTTGCAGGAATATCTTAAGCTTGAGAATCCTACTGATTCTCCTAGTCCGATAGCCTTATCAGAGCTTTCAAACTGAGGAATATTTCGTTCCTCTAAAAACCCTCTATAAAATGTCATTGAATATGCCGATATAGAGTATAATCATTATACCATTTTTTATAGAGGGGCTATATGTATAAATCTAAACATAGGGTGCTGTTTGTTTTGACAGAAATTTGTGTCATAGCACTCATCATATTCCTTTCCGTGAGTATTATTCCGGCTGTAGAAGAAAATAAACGGTATTCTAATTTTTTTACATGGATAACAACTGCTGCATTAATCATTTCTGTATTGCTTGTATTCTATAAAATAAATAGGTCACTTGATGCAAAGTTTAAAAGAGATGCCCTTCTGAAAAATGAAACAAGGTTACTTTCTGACTTTATAGATAGACTTAAATTTTGCTATTCTTTTGATGAGTTTTATAAAATATTGGGTGAGGTTCTTGAAATTCAGGGGGACTGTTCGATTCTTTTTGTTGATAGAATTAAAAATTTTGTTCTTTACAATAGTCCAGACAGATTGACTGTGGATAAAAATATTTTAGGTACAATTGAACTTAATTTTTCTGCTACATGGGATGATGGAGTTTATTTCTTAGGTTCAAATTATGGTATTGTAAATTCTTCCAGGGTTGCACGAGGATTTTTCCTTGTTTATCATGGAAAGCATCTGTATGTATTCTGTAAGTATACAAAAGCTTTTGACACTGCAATTTATAAAGACTTATATGAAGAATATTGCAATTTCTTAAACAGAACGACAACAATAAGTGATTTGTCTGAAATTGCTGCCCTTTCTCAGGAATGGCAGCAGCTTGCAAATACTCAGCGCTCATTCCTTCCTGCTGTCATGCCTAATATTGCTCATTTGGAGCTTGCTGCATACTTCCGTCCCCTTATAAATGTTTCTGGAGACTATTATTCCGTTTTACCTATTTCAAAGTCTAAAACTCTTCTGATGCTGGGAGATGTTTCCGGTAAAGGTCTTGCAGCTGCTTTGGTTATGGGGCTTGTGATGAATACCGTAAAGATTCTTGAAGATAAAGATGATTTGCCTGGTATGATTCGTGCTGTTGACAAAGCTATTAAAGGAATGCATTTGCAGGATAAATATACGGTTCTGTTCCTTGGTATTGTTGATACTACCAAAATGACAATACGCTATGTGAATGCTTCTATGTCGGATCCTATCGTTATTACTAAAGCAGCTTCAGGATACCGCATTCGTCCTCTTACTTCTAATTGTTCTGTTGTAGGAATTATTGATTTACCTGATGAAATTGAAGTTGCAGAGCAAAGGTTGTTCCGAGGGGATGTGATTTTTATGTCGTCAGATGGTGTTTCTGAAGTTATGAATGATGATGGTGTAGAACTTGGTGATACGGAATTGTTCCAAAAAACAATTACTACAAGTGCTGGAAAGCATCCTAAACAATTTGTTGATGATATTGTAAATATGATAATGTCATATAATGGAAATAAGCGTTTGCATGATGATGTTACGATGATGGTAGCAAAGGTTGTGGAGTAGGTTATGGTTTTTCTTGTTTTAAATGTCATTATAAGTATTTCGCTCATTGCTTTTTCTTTTACTATTGATGCGGAAAAGAAATCTCAGACAAACAATACAGCTATGATTGTAAACAGTACGCTTTTTCTTGCATCATTGTTCGGGCTTATGTCCATTACACTTGCCATGTGCTTTTTTGCTCCACAGCAGCTTGCATTGTCGATTGGTAAACTAACTTATCTGATAATGGGATGGTTTAGTGTTAATAGCTGTGTTTTTTTGTATTTGTTTCCTGATAAAGAAAAAAAAAGAAAACATTATGTTGTTCAGTGGGGCTTAAACATAATAGCTTTTATACTTATTTTTTTCGTAAAAGGTGGCGGAATTTCCAATATTTCCATTACTTATGATAATACATTCCAGATTGCTTCTGGACTCATGTTTAAAGGTTCTGTTGGCCGTGCACTAATGCTGACCATATTTGATTTTTATATTGACGCATATCTTTTTGCAATGCCAATATTTGTAAGCCTTATGGTTCTTGTTCGTGGTGAGAATACGGATGCCATTATTCCTCGTCAGAAAATAAATATTGCAGTTATGGGAGTTTTTGCTTCAATAATTGTATTGGCCTTTATAAAAGCTTCATCTATATATCAACCAATGCTCCGGTCGCTTTTTATGGTCGGGTTTATTCCTGAATTGTTAGGATTCCTTGCGGCAGAAAGAAATAATGAAATTTGGGATAGAAAGCTTGCTGTAAACGCTGGCATAAAGTTTGTATTTACGTATCTTTTGCCTGCATGTGTTATCGCTTTGTTCTTTATGCTTTCATGGCCGATATATACACATAACAAACCTCTTTTTTATGCACTTTTTATTGTCCAGTGTTGTGTTATCTTTGCTCTTTGGTACATTACAAATCAATTTATTGATAAGAAGGGACTCGTCAGGGATAGCCGTTATGCACAGGCTTTTTCTGAGGAAATTTCTTCAATTAATTTTCAGCAGGAATCCTCAGAAATTACATCGAAACTGTTTGGTATTTTTAACAAATATGTAGACTCTTCTTCATTAAAAGTTATTGTTGATTCTGGAGACGGATATTTTGAATATGCATATAGCTCTATCCCTGAAGAAGAAAAAAAATCTTTTGAAATTCATACAGAGTTGTTTGACAAGCTTATGAACATAAAAAGACGCGTTGTATTTAAAGATTCTGCATTTAAAGATTCCGCATTTGCTCCTGTGCGTTCTGAACTGCTCGATCTTTTTAAGCAGACAGACAGCGATGCGTTTATCATGATTAGTGAAGGTCATCGAATTATAGGTCTCATAGCTCTTGGTAAAAAGACTAGCGGAAACATTTATAATGCTTATGACTTGAAGGTATTTAACAATCTGTATTCAAACTTCTTTGTTATCGGCTACTATATGAAAAACATTTTGAATGAATCTGTTGTTGGTACTGTAAATAAAGAAATTAAAATGTCTGCACAGATTATTACGTCTATTCAGGAAAACATGGATCGCATTAAGAATAAAAAATACGATATTGGCTATAGAATGGTTCCTGCGCGTAACATTGGTGGTGAATTTGTAGATATCATTCGTCTGACCGATACACGTTATATTTATATTATCGGTTCATTGAGCGGTAAAGGAATTGCTGCTTCCATGAATATGGTTATCATGAAGTCTATTATACGAACGTTCCTTGCAGAAACAACAGACTTTAAGCTTCTCATTCAAAAAGTAAATCTGTTTATTAAGAACAGCCTTCCTAAGGGGGTATTCTTTTCCGGATTGTTCGGATTGATGGATTTAACTACAGATACAATGTATTATATAAACTGTGGAGCTCCAGTTCTTTTCCTTTACACTCGTGCTTATAATAACGTTATTGAAATTCAGGGTGACGGATATATTCTTGGATTTGCCGATGATATAAGCAATCTTGTAAAAGTAAAGAAAGTAAAACTTGCTCCTGGAGACATGGTTTTTGCATGTACGGACGGCTTAATCGAAACAAAGTCGTTGCGTGGCGAAAAGTTTGGAAAATCTAGAATTCAGAATGAAATGATGGATAACTCTTCGTATCCGGCAGATAAAATTGCCCAGTTTGCGTATGAGGCACTCGGTCAGTTTACCTCAACACAGCTTGAAGATGATATTACAATATTTATGCTGAAATATCTTAGTTCAGACGAAAAGGAGGCAAAACAGTGAATCAGCTGTCTTTGACCGAAAAAATAGGTCCTAACTATATTCTGCTTGAACTTGTAGGCGATGTAAACTCTTATACAATTTCAGAATTGCAGGAAAAGATTTACCGTTATATCATTGACACGAATGTTGTACTTGACATGTCAACAGTGTCTTCAATGGATTCATCTGGACTGGGAATTATTTTAGCAGGAATAAATGATGGTGAAAAGTTCGGTACAAAACTTTTTATGATGAATCCCTCAGAGGCAGCTCACTATGCATTGACTAGGACTGGTTTTTGGAATACTTTCAATATTATTCATTCAGTAACGGAGGTTTCTGATGCAATGTAAAAAAAAGGTGCAGTTAACTCTGTTTTCTATACTTGCAGGCTTTTGCATAAGCCTTTCAAGTTGTGGATTTGTAAAGATTCATGCAGAAGGTAGTGGAAATGGTTTAATCACGCCGGAAGATTTGTCTTCTGGAGCTATAGCTTCACAATCAAAACAATCCGCTTCTTATAATAATCCACAACTAGAAAAATTTACAAGAGTTCTTTCAAGAATGTCTCCACGCTTTTTAGAAGAAATAAATATATCTGATACAGAATCTTTTCTCTCTGATTTGAATGACATCCTTTCGGAAGAAGAAAATTTTCGTGATGATGATTTAAGCCTTTATTATCTAATAGATAAAAAACATCATGTCAGTTCTGATTATGTTCCAAAAGATTTAATTCCGTTAAAAAAGAATGATTTATTTTCTATAAGCCGCAATGACTTGTCCTTGCGTCCAGAGTCATACAAAGCTCTTGAACAGTTGTCACAGGCAGCACTTGCTGACGGCATCAAGTTGCTGGTAAGTTCTACATATCGTTCTTATAAGTATCAGGAAGGCCTTTTTAACCGCTATGTTTCGCAGGATGGAGTTGAGCTTGCTGAACGTTACAGTGCCCGTCCGGGAACAAGCCAGCACCAGTTGGGTACGGCTGTAGACTTTGGTTCAATTACAGATGACTGGGGCGATACCAAGATGGGCAAGTGGGTATATGACCATGCCTCTGAGTATGGCTGGTCCCTGAGTTTTCCGAAGGGCTATGAAGATGTGACTGGTTACATGTGGGAATGCTGGCATTTTCGCTACATAGGCAAAAAAGCCTGTGATTTTCAAAAGAAATGGTTTTGCAATGTTCAGCAGTTCATGTTTGAATTTATTGATGCATGGAAAAACGATTAGCAATCCTGTTCAAAATGTAGCGGAGTAAGTCCGAATGTTTCCTTTGGCTGATGCAGGTCTGATCCCTCTGGCTCAATATGAATCACAATATCATATACTTCTGGAATTTCATTTCGTACGGCTTCTTCTACTTTTTCTGCAAGTTCATGAGCTTCATACACTGTAAGATGTGGCTGCACTTCAATGTCTAGGTCAATGTCTATTAAGTTTGCAATTTTTCTTATTCTTGCCTTGTGTGGATTTGATACCCCTGGAACAGAAATTGCTGCATGAAACAGTTTTCTGTATAGAATATTGTCTACGTTACCGTCCATCAGCTCCATGTTTGTCTGATTAAAAAGAGTCACTGCGTTTTTGATGACCCACATTCCAACAAGCAGTGCTATTACAGGATCAAGCAGGGGGCATTTTAACACTGTTGAAAGTACGAGCCCTGCAAGAACTCCCGCTGACATGATAATGTCATTCTTCATGTTCTGTGCATTTGCCTTTATTATGTCGCTGTTTGCAATTTTGCCAAAATAATATTGCAAAACTGCAAGCAATGCTTTTCCGCAAATGGAAATGACAGCTGCGATGATTGCGTAGTTTGAAATGGATTGGATTTCGCTGTTGTGCACGAGTTTTACGAAACTCTTCATTACCAACTGAGCTCCTGCAAAAAAAATGATGAATGCAAGCAGCATCGTGGCCGTTGTCTCGGCCCTTCCATGCCCCCATGGATGTTCTTTATCACTAGGCTTGCTTATCATGCTGCCGATGATGAGTGTTACAATGGCAATGAGAACATCTGTTGAACTGTCAATGCCATCACCCATCACCGCCAGAGAGCCTGAAAGATGAGCTAAAATAAGTTTTATAGCCGCAAGAACTGCATTTCCAAGAAGTGCTATTGTTCCTGCGACCTTTATGTAATGTGCCCTATAGTCAGACATTATTAGCTTATTCTTCTATTTTGCTACGATGTTGACAAGCTTGTCTGGAACAATAACGACCTTTACAATTGATTTTCCATCAAGGAATTTCTTGGCACCCTCTGTTTCTAGTGCTGTTTTCTGCAATGTGTCCTTGTCTGTTCCTGGAGCTGCTTCAAACTTGTCGCGAAGTTTGCCATTTATCATGACGACTATTGTTTTTGTGTCTTCCTTGCAGAACTCCTCGCTGAACACAGGCCAAGGCTCGTATGCAACGGTTTTGTCATGACCAAGTTTCTGCCACAGTTCTTCACCAAGGTGTGGCGCATAGCAAGCAAGCATCTTGACAAAACCTTCCCACATTGCGCGAGGAATGGAGTCAAGTTTTGAACATTCATTGATGAAAATCATCATCTGGCTTATTGCTGTGTTAAAGTTGAGTGTATCTGTGTCATCAGAAACCTTTTTTACAGTCTTTGCATAAGTCTTGCGTAATGATACAAGAGCTTCGTCTTCAAGTTTGCCTGTAATGTCAATGTCAGAATACGGCTTCTGAGCTATGCCCCATATCTTTTCAAGAAAGCGGTTTACACCGATAAGTCCCTGTGTGTTCCAAGGCTTTGATACAGTAAGAGGTCCCATGAACATTTCGTACATGCGAACACTGTCTGCACCGTAAGCTTTAATCATTTCGTCTGGATTTACTACGTTCTTCAAAGACTTACTCATCTTTGCAATGACGCGTTCAAGCTCTTCGCCATCTTCTTTAGAGAAGAACTTTCCGTCTTTTTCGTCTACCATGTCAACCGCAACCAAAGACTTGTTCTTTCTCTGGAATGCAAATGAAGTAATCATGCCCTGATTGATAAGACGCTGGAATGGTTCTTTTGTGCTTACGGCTCCAATATCATACAGAACCTTGTGCCAGAAGCGGGAGTAGAGCAGGTGAAGAACTGCATGTTCTGCACCGCCGACATAAAGATTTACAGGCATCCAGTACTTTTCTATATCTTTAGAAACAAATTCCTTGTCATTTTTTGGATCAAGGTAGCGCAGGTAGTACCAGCAGCTTCCCGCCCACTGAGGCATTGTGTTTGTCTCACGCTTTGCATCTGCACCGCACTTAGGACACTTGCAGTTTACCCAAGAGTCAATGCCAGCAAGAGGACTTTCGCCTGTGCCTGTTGGCTGGTATGTCTTAACATCTGGCAATTCGAGAGGAAGCTGATCTTCTGGCACTGGAACCGTACCGCAGTGTGGACAATGTACTAAAGGAATTGGCTCACCCCAGTAACGCTGACGGCTGAAAACCCAGTCTCGAAGCTTGTAGTTTACGGCTTTCTTACCAATTTTCTTTTCGGTCAGGAACTCTATCATCTTTGCAATGGCATCTTTTTTGTTAAGTCCGTCAAGGAACTCTGAGTTTACGTGAACGCCGTCTTCTGTCCAAGCCTGCTTTTGTACGTCAACCTCGCTCTTAAGGACTTCGATGATTGGAAGGTTGAATTTCTTTGCAAAATCCCAGTCACGTGTGTCATGGGCTGGAACAGCCATGATTGCTCCTGTTCCGTAAGAAATAAGAACATAGTCTGCTACCCAAATTGGAATTAACTTTCCGTTTACAGGGTTGATTGCGTAGCTTCCGCTGAATACACCAGTCTTGTCTTTTGCAAGATCTGTGCGTTCAAGGTCGCTCTTTTTTGCCGCCTGTTCGCGGTATGCCTGTACAGCTTCTTTCTGTTCTGCTGTCGTGAGCTTTTCAATATCCTTGTGTTCTGGAGAAACAACCATGTATGTTGCTCCGAACAATGTGTCGCAGCGTGTAGTGTATACAGTAAGTTTTGTGTCTGTTGGTTTTCCGTCTTTGTCGGCAACTGTAAAGTCAACTTCCGCACCTTCTGAACGTCCAATCCAGTTGCGCTGCATGAGTTTTACGCTTTCTGGCCAGTCAAGACTGTCTAGGTCACTGATAAGCTGGTCTGCATAGGCTGTAATCTTTAAAATCCACTGGCGGATTGTTTTGTGTGTAACCTGTGCTCCACAGCGGTCGCAGTGACCTTCTTTTACTTCCTCGTTTGCAAGGCCTGTCATGCAGCTAGGACACCAGTTGATTGGAGTTTCTGCTTCGTAAGCAAGTCCTTTTTTGTAAAGCTGGAGAAAAATCCATTGTGTCCATTTGTAATAGTCAGGCGTGCAGGTGCGGATTTCCCTGTCCCAGTCGTAGCTGAATCCGAGGGCTTTTATCTGTTGTGTAAAGTGGTCAATGTTTTTTAATGTTGTTGCGGCAGGATGTGTACCTGTCTTGATTGCGTAGTTTTCGGCAGGAAGACCGAATGCATCGTATCCCATTGGGTGCAGGACATTGTAGCCTTTCATGCGCAGGTAACGGCAGTAAATGTCTGTAGCCGTGTAGCCTTCTGGGTGTCCTACATGGAGTCCTGCTCCACTTGGATATGGGAACATGTCTAGTACGTAGCGTCTTTTATCTTTTGGGAAATGTGTGTCTTCTGTAACTTTGAAAGTCTTGTTATCAGACCAGTATTTCTGCCATTTAGGCTCAATCTCATTAAATGGATAGGACATGGTAAAACCTCTTTTAACTTGTTTGAAAAGTGAAAGTATTATATCAATTTTTATATTTTTATAGAAGAGATTTGGGCAACCTCTAAAAAGTCTTGTCAGAGATTGCCCTAATCTCTTTTTATTGTAAGTCTTATTTGAAAAGAAAAATAATATAAAAAATTAACACAAAATATCGTGATGATTGAGTCTTGACACTTTTGTGTGAGCAGAATACAGTTTTTGTGCAGGAGAATCCCATGCGCAAAAAAGAATGGCTGAAAAGCGTATACAGTGATAGCACTGAAAATTTTGTTAGCAATCCTTATCCCAAAAAAGGCGAAATCGTTACGTTTTCGTTACGTATGCTGAAAAATGATGATATTCGGCATGTGTTTCTTCGTGCACGGGAATATGGAGTTGAGTGTCTGCACGAAATGAAATCTTTGCATGAAGAAGATGCTCTTGTCTATTTTGAAGTCAACATTGCCATTCGAGACACGTACTTCAACTATCAGTTTTACTTAGTGACAGATGATTGCATATACTATTATGCTCAGTATCAGATAACGGACTATATTCTAGGAGAAGATCATGATTTTGTCCTGCTTGCTGACTATGAAGCTCCGTCATGGGTAAAGAATTCCGTATTCTATCAGATTTTTCCCGACCGCTTTTGCAATGGAAAGCCGGAGCTGAACGTAAAGACTGGCGAGTACACATATCAAGGCTTTTCGCCTACGGAAGAACAATGGAACATTCCTGCAAAAAATTATGCAGAAGGGCATAACCTTGACTTTCATAATGGAGACCTTTACGGCATTATTGAAAAACTGGACTACTTGCAGGATTTGGGCATTACTGCAATCTACCTGAACCCGATTTTTGTTTCACCTTCAATTCATAAATATGATGCATTGGATTATTTTCACATTGATCCTCACTTGGGGGGAGATGAGGCTTTTGCTTTGCTAATTCAGGAACTTCACAAACGCGGAATGAAGCTTCTGCTCGACATTTCGATTAACCACACGAGTAGCAGTGCAAAGTGGTTCAACAAAGGAGCAGAGTTTTACCCCGAAACAGAAGGCGCATACAATGACAAAAATTCCCCTTATCGCGGCTTCTATTTTTTTAATGATGACAACAGCTATTCCGCATGGTTTGGTGTAGATACCATGCCGCAACTAAACTATACTTCACAAAAACTTCGCGACATCATCTATAGGGCACAGAATTCAGTGCTCAAAAAATGGATGTTGCCTCCTTATGGCATTGACGGCTGGAGGTTTGACGTTGCCGACTGCATGGCACGGAACGAAACTGTTGACGTTCATGATGAAGTCCTGTGCGAAATTCGAAAGGAACTGAAAGCTGTAAACAAAGACATATACCTTTTGGCAGAGGAGTGGGCTGACTGTTCCTGCGACCTTAAAGGCAACAGGTGGGATGCCACAATGAACTACTTTGGAGTGGGGCGTGCATTACGCGAATTTGCAGGAGCAAAGGACTTGTACAATGAGCGCAACGATATACTCCGATCTTTAGAAATTCCCCTTACGGCACAGCAGCTTGCATCTCGCATTACGCAATTTCTTGCACTTGTACCGGGTGCAATACAGTTGCAGCAGTTCAACCTGATTGACAGCCATGATGTCTTGCGGCTTCATAAAATCAAGTCCGTAACTGATTCTTCCTTAAAAGCCGCTCTTCTTTTGCAGTTTACTCTGCCTGGTACACCAAGCGTTTATTATGGTGATGAAATTTTCATAGACGGCAAGGACGTTACTGGCGATGATTCAGGATGTCGCTATCCGTTTGACTGGAACTGGCATAAAAACAAAAAGTCTGTCGAAATGCATTCTTTCTATCAAAAACTCATTCGTTTGCGTCGGACAGAAAAGACTCTGAGTGACGGAAGCTTTTGTATTGTGTCTGCCGAAAGCTTTACAATTGTTACTGCACGATTTACCAGGACGGAAGTAATCTTTACGATTGTTTCCCGCGATAAAGACAAAAGGACTGTAAATCTTCCTGTCAGATATTTTGGACTTGCAGCCAGCAAAGTGACAGCCGATGTCTTTGGCACTCCTGTACAGTCGGTTGTGAATGAAAAGGATTGTTCTTTGGTTGTCACAGTTCCGGCCGGTGCAGGATATGTAGTTAAGATATGCTGAATTTAACAAAAACTTCAGAGAATTCAATTCTACTACATATTATAGAAGAAATTTGAAAAAACTTACCATTCATCCCTAAAATTCGACGTTTATCCCAGTTTTATTGACAGAATTGTTTTGTTCGATAAAATGCATGGTGAAAAATCTAAATTGCAGGACAAACGGGGAGAGTTTGTCTTTTATTTATTAATACAAATTTAATAAAATTTATTTTTCTGCTTTTTTCTGATTTCATTTATGCACAGGTACAGAGGGGAAAGTTTGTTGTTTCCTGTTGTTTCTATTGAATATTTTGAAAATTTGCAGTAGATTAAGCTAAAAGAATTTTTTTCTTTAATATAGGAGTAAACTTTTATGGTAAAGGTAGCTATTAACGGTTTTGGCCGTATTGGTCGTTTGGCATTCCGCCAGATGTTTGGTGCAGAAGGTTATGAAGTTGTTGCAATCAACGATTTGACAAGCCCAAAAATGCTTGCACACCTCTTGAAGTATGATACTGCACAGGGTGGATACGCTGGAAAAATCGGCGAAAAAAAGCACACTGTAGAATCACATGACGGTGAAGGCGAAGACAACTACATCGTAGTAGACGGAAAGAAAATCGTTATCTACAAGATGCCAAATGCAGCTGACCTTCCATGGGGAAAGATTGGTGTAGACGTAGTTCTTGAATGCACAGGTTTCTATGTATCAAAGGAAAAGTCACAGGCTCACATCACAGCAGGTGCTAAGAAGGTTGTAATTTCTGCTCCTGCAGGAAATGACCTCCCAACAATCGTTTACAACGTAAACCACAAATCTCTCAAGAAGGGTGACAACATCATCTCTGCTGCTTCTTGTACAACAAACTGTCTCGCTCCAATGGCAAAGGCTCTTAACGATGCTTTCCCAATCCAGAGCGGTATCATGTCTACAATCCACGCTTACACTGGTGACCAGATGATTCTTGACGGTCCACAGAGAAAGGGTGACCTCCGCCGTTCACGTGCTGGTGCACAGAACATCGTTCCTAACTCAACAGGTGCTGCAAAGGCTATCGGTCTTGTAATTCCTGAATTGAACGGAAAACTCATCGGTTCTGCACAGCGTGTTCCTGTACCAACAGGATCAACAACAATCCTTACAGCTGTTGTAAAGGGTAACGACGTAACTAAGGAAGCAATCAACGCTGCAATGAAGAAGGCTTCTGATCCAGAAACATTCGGTTATAACGAGGACGAAATCGTTTCTTCTGACGTAATCGGAATGCGCTACGGCTCACTCTTCGATGCTACACAGACAATGGTAACAAAGATTGCTGACGGCCTCTTTGAAGTACAGGTTGTTTCTTGGTATGACAACGAGAACAGCTATACATCACAGATGGTTCGCACAATCAAGTACTTCGCAGAAAACTGCTAAGCATTTATTGTTAGCTGAATAAAAAAAGACCGGACATGCTCTGTGCAAGTCCGGTTTTTTTATGCCCTTTTTACAGATATTCCAGAATGTCTTTTCTTACGCTATCCAGATGGGCATCTGAAAGACCAAAGTCCATCTTTTTGTAGCTCCATGCGGCACGTCCTATGCCGTATTTTGTAAAGACGCTGTTTATTACCCTGTACCATTTTAATGTATCTTCTGCTGTTGCAAGGTTTATTACCCCATATTCTCCGCAGTACAGGGCAACATTACGTTCCTGTGCAGTCTTTAATGCAGGGGCAAAAAGATTTTCAAAATATTCTGGCGTAACTGTTGCACTGTCTTCCGGTGCATCAGGAAAATTTATCTGTTCTGGTACAAGCTGCTCTTTGCATGCATTGATATATTTGCTGCGAGGGCTGTCAAAGTCTATTCGGAATTTTGTATCCATCGTAGGAATCCACGATGCTCCCTGGTGTGTAAATATTAATGGCTCATAGCAGTGAAAATTGTAGACTATGTTTTCGTCATAGGGCTTGTAAAGGTCTGGCACGGCCGTAATGCTATTGTTGTAATAGCCTCCTACAAGGATTTTGACGTTCGGGCATATAGCCCTTATTCTTTTTATGCACTGAAGTGCAACTTCGTTCCAAATTTCACAGTACTCTTTTTTTGTCACTTCGTTCAAAAGCTCGAAAGCCAGCATGTCATCATTCTTGCCGAATCTTTTTGCAAATTCTTCCCACAGACGGTAAAAGCGTTCCTGATAGTCTTTATTATAGAAGAAACCTGTTTCTCCCTCGCCATCATCAAAAGAATATCCGAACGTCTTGTGCAGATCCAAAATCATGTGCAGGCTGTATTTTTTACACCAGTCCACAGCATTCTGGATGTGTACGAATCCCTGTTCCCTGTAAACGCCATCACTTGTTTCTACAAGGTCGTAGTCCACAGGAACCCGTATGTGGTCAATGCCCCATGACGAAGCAGCCTTTACATCATCTTCTGTGATGAATGTCCTGTAATGGTCTTCCGTATGCACGCACTGGGAAAGCCATCCGCCAAAATTTATTCCTTTTAAATATCCCTTAAATTCTTTCAATTAAAGACTCCTGTTAAAATCAGTTTAGTTCTGTATATTTATTAAGCTTTACGAATATATCATCTGCCTTGCTGTTTAATACTAATGTAACGTTTCTTTCAAGCCCCGAAAGGTTCTTGTAGCTCATCAGGATGGAGCGTGAAATTTCAGGGTTCAGGAACGAAAATAATCTTTTTTGCGGAAGTGCAAATTTAATGTCTGAAAACTGTGAAATGTGCAGGAGCTTTTCTTCTGTACGTCCAGCTCCCTTTGTAAAAAACGACATGTAAGATTCCTGCGGGGCTACGTAATAGTAAACATTTTTTTCGCAGAATACCAAAAGCCCCCAGATGCTCGGTCTGTATGTATTAAGATTGAGCTCTTTGCAGATTGAACTGTCTGCCCTGAATTCTGCCAGCTCCAGACCATTTACTTTTTCGTTTACTTTTGCTTCAAATTCCTTGAAAAACTGCTCTCGTTCCCTTTCTGTTTCGCTGCTATATGTCATATCCATACAGATTATAGAATAAACTGCATTTTATCAATGGACTTTTGGACATTCCTGGTGTAGTATTTATAATAGAGTTTTTATTAATTGGTTTGTTATTGGTAAAAAGTTGTGTTTTCACAGTAATTGGGAGATTAATCAGTGAGAAAGAGCCTTAAAAGTGTTAGTGTCAAAAATGATGCTGAAAATAGACAGATAGAAGAATTGTCTAAGAAACTTGACAGCTTTAAAAATCTATCAGAACAGTTGCAGACACGGATTGATGTCATTCAGTCTTTAGGTAACATTTACTCATGTATTTATTATATCGATGTGCAAAACGATAATTTTGTTGAGCTGCTTTCGTTTCCAGAGCTAAAGGATGCATTAAAGGAAGATGAAAATAACTTTCAGGCAAGCTTTCTTTTCCGGCAGCTTTATAAAAAATTTGTAATTTCTGAGTTTTCTGATTCATTACGGGCATTTACAGAGCTTAACCATATTGATTCCCTTTTGGACGGCAGAAAGAAAGTCTCCTTTGAATTTTACATAAAAGATTTGGGATGGTATGTCTGTCGCATGATTGAAATTGATCGCGATGAAAATGGGCAGCTTTCTCATATCCTTTTTGTAATGAAAGACATAAGCGAAGAAAAAAATCAGGAATTAGCTACAAAAAAAGCTTCCGAAGAATACAGGGAAGTTATTGAAGGCCTTGGAGACGACTATTATTCAGTCTTGCTGGTTGACTATGTAAAAGACATTGCGGAAGTTTTTAGAGCCGAAGGTGATGATGGACGTAACATAAAAGCTTATGTTGACAATTTTGGAGGTGTATACTCAAAAGGATTGAAGCTTTATGCGGAGCAGACTGTTTTTGAAAGGGATCGCGAAAAGATTTGCAGTGAACTTTCTGTTGAGACGATGAAGACTCGCCTTGAGAATTACAGGTTCATATACAGTAAGATAATTGGTTCAAAAGAAGTTTTTTTAAATGTAAGGGTTTCTTACGTAAACCGTTATGACGGATATAAAGTTGCCATTGTTGCTACAAGAAATGTTGATGCTGAAGTCAGAAAAGAACGGGAGAATTTAAGGAATATGGAAGACCACATGGACGTCGTTGATGCACTCACTTCCGAATATCAAGTATTATTTTTAATTAATTCCGAAACGGACAGTATCCGACTGTTCCGCCATGATAGGGATGAATCTTCTGTAGAGGCAAAAAAGATATTTGCCTCGAATGTCATATATTCCATAATAATGAAAAAATATGCGGAATCGCTTGTGTATGAAGCTGATCGGGAATCATTCCTTAAGGAAACCGATCTTGCAACTGTTCATCAGCAGACAGAGGAAGGAAAACTTTATCTTGTAAATTACAGGCGCATGTTTGGAAAAAACATTGTCTACTATCAGATTACCTATGCAATGACGAAAGGCGGATCCTGTACTGACATTGTAATGGGCTTCCGCAATATAAATGATACTGTAGAAAAAGAGCTTCTTTCTCGCGAATCTATAAATGCTTCTTATGACATCATTCATGAAGCCCTCAATTCTTGCATGGGAAAAGTCGGATTTGATGAAGACGGCAACATTTCAAAAGTAGAGTGGAGCGAAGAGACTAAAAGACTTTTGGGATACAGTTTGGATGAGCTTAAAGTTGACAGTCTGGACTTTTTGGTTTCGAATATTCACGAAGACGAAAGAGATGGTGTCGTTGAAAAATTCTTGGACACGGTACGGAACGCTGCCGAGCAAAAGACGTTTGACGCGACATTCCGTCTAAAAGTCAAGGACGGCTCTTGGAGATGGTTCAATTGTGTCGGAAAGGTCGCCAGATGGAATGGTTCTTTTCCCAAAATGTTTGTAGGAATTTTGATTGACATTTCTCAACGGCATCAGAGTGAGCAGCTCATAAAAGAAGCCCTTCATCAGGCCGAAGTTGCAAATGCCGCAAAGTCCGACTTTTTGTCAAACATGAGTCATGACATAAGGACCCCGATGAATTCAATAATCGGCATGACGGCTCTTGCCAAGTCCAAGATAGACAACAAAGAAAAAGTCATGGAATGTCTTGAAAAAATCAGTTCTTCAAGCAAATACCTGCTTTCGCTCATAAACGAAGTTCTTGACATGAGCAAGATAGAAGGCGGCAAGACTACTCTGTCCGAAGAAGAATTTAACCTTTCAGATTTGATTGACAATGTTCTGGTCATGCTGCGCCCTCAGGCAAAAGCCCACAGCCACAGGCTTGACGTAAAGATAAACAACATCATTCATGAAAACGTAATTGGCGATACACTCCGCATTCAGCAGATATTTACGAATCTTGTAAGCAATTCCATAAAATATACCCCTGACGGGGGCCGCATAAACATTACGATAAGCGAGCGGAATTCCCCTCAGTCAAATTTAGGATGGTATCACATTGTTGTTGAAGACAACGGTATTGGCATGAGTCCTGAATTCATGAAGAGAATGTTTGAACCTTTTTCCCGTGCTGAAGATACAAGGCTTAACAAGGTCAAAGGTACGGGGCTTGGCCTTTCAATTACAAAGAACATTGTCCTCATGATGGGTGGCGACATCCATGTAGACAGCCGTGAAGGACAGGGAACTATATTTTCTGTGGACATTTACCTGAAGCTGCAGAACGAGGACAACATAGACTATACGCTTTTTGTAGGTCTGCCTGTGCTTGTCTTTGACAGCGACCCTCTTGTAGAAAGTTCTTCCTGTGACATTCTTGCAGAACTTGGCATGAAGCCTGTTCCTGCATACAGCTGTACGGATTTCATTCAGAAAGCAGTTAAAAGTCATGAAGAAGGAAATGATTTTTATGCAGTCATAATTGACTGGGAACTGCCTAACTTTGAATGTCTTGAAATCATGAAAAAACTTCAGGCTCAGCTGGGAAAAGCTGTTCCAAAAATTATTGTTTCTTCCCAAGACATGGATGATGTTGAGTCTCTTGCAAAACAGTCCGGGGCTGTAGCAATGCTGTCAAAACCATTGTTCAAGTCTCATGTCGCGCACCTGTTCAAGGTTCTGAGGGGGGCGGTTGCTGTTGACAGCACTTCTGATGATCCTATACTACTTTTCAAAAACATGGATTTGAAGAACAAAAGGGTTCTTCTTGTAGAAGACAATGATATGAATGCTGACATTGCAATGGAAATTCTTGGCATGACCGGCATACAGCTTGAATGGGCTCAAAACGGAGAAAAAGCCGTAGACATGGTGCAGGAAAAGCCTGACGGATATTATGACATAGTGCTCATGGACATTCAGATGCCTAAGATGAACGGGTACGAGGCAACAAGGGCCATACGTTCTCTTGACAAAGAGAGCGCAAGACAGATGCCGATTATTGCAATGACGGCAAATGCGTTTGTTGAGGATGTTCAGGCCGCAAAAGGAGCCGGCATGAACGAGCATATTGCAAAACCTCTGGATTTGCGAATGTTCGCAAGGATTATGGAAAAGTACCTTTTGGGCAACCGCCAGTAACGGTTATTGATTTTATGCTGAAAAACGGCTATATTTTAGGGGATTTTTATTTATAGAATTCCACTTGGAGGATTATTTTTATGATTAAGACAGTAAAAGATGTTGATCTTAAGGGAAAGCGCATCATCATGCGCGTTGACTTCAACGTACCTATGAAGGATGGAGTTGTACAGGATGATACACGCATCATGGCAGCACTTCCTACAATCAAATATATTCTTGAGCAGAGTCCTCGCTCTCTCGTTTTGATGAGCCACCTTGGTGATCCTAAAAAGGATGTAAAAAAGGCTCAGGAAAAGGCAGAAAAGGCGGGCAAGACTTGGACAGATGCAGATGCAGAAAAGTTCATCAACGGTAAGAACCGCATGAAGCCTGTTGTAGAGTACTTTGCTTCAAAGCTTGGAAAGCCTGTTACATTCCTTCCTGATGCACTCGGACAGAAGGCTGCAATCGATGCTCTTCCAGAAGGAGCAGTTGCAATGCTCGAAAACGTTCGCTTCCACAAGGAAGAAACTTCTAAGGACGCTGCAGAGCGCGATGTAATGGCAAAGGAACTTGCTACTTATGGTGACATCTTCGTAAACGATGCTTTCGGTACAGCTCATCGCGATCAGGCTTCTACAGCTTCTATTGCTAAGTTCATGCCAGTTGAATCTGTTGGCGGCTTCCTTATGGAAAAAGAAGTTAAATACATTCAGCCTATGGTAGAAAATCCTCCAAAACCACAGGTCGCAATTATTGGTGGTGCAAAGGTTTCTTCAAAGATCGCTGTTTTGGAATCTCTGTTGAAGAATGCTTCTGCTCTCGTAATTGGTGGTGGCATGGCTTATACATTCCTCAAGGCTCAGGGACACAAGGTTGGCATTTCTCTGGTAGAGGATGACTTTATTGACACAGCAAAGAAACTTCTTGCTGACGCAGCTGCTAAGGGTGTAAAGATTGTTCTTCCTGTAGACCATGTTGCAGCAGACAAGTTTGATGCAAACGCAACTCCTGTTGCTGTTGACGGCGTTGACATTCCAGATAACCTCATGGCTATGGATGTTGGTCCTAAGACAATCGCTGCTTACACAGAAGTTCTTTCTACAGCTAAGTCTGTTGTATGGAACGGACCTGTTGGAGTATTCGAATTTGATGCATTTGCAAAGGGAACTGCAACTGTTGCAAAGCTTGTTGCTGATGCAACTGGCCGTGGTGCAATGACTGTAGTTGGTGGTGGCGACTCTGTTGCTGCTGTAAACAAGTTCAACCTTGCAGACAAGATGAGCCACGTTT
>CAMVHR010000053.1 GCA_947167345.1 uncultured Treponema sp. | reverse complement strand
TCTTTTCCACAACATTTCTTCCATATATGAAAGAAAGATGTCGTAATTTTTGCGCAGCACCATCTTCAAGAAGATTTGAATCCATTCGCCAAGACCAGTTGGAACCTGTTGTAGAAGGCATGTTCATGCGTCCTTCGGTACCAATGCAATATATATCCTGCAAAGGAATAATACATGTTTTGGCAGTAGAGGCAAAGGCTCCTTGAATGAAGGCCTGAGTCATTTCAGTTACATCCGCATGTTCAGAAAGACAAAAATAATTTCTGACATTCTTACGGCACTCCTCAGAGCATGAAGAAAAGTATCCTGCAGTAGTATCATTATCATGAGTGCCTGTATAGATAATATTGTCTGGAGTTGTATAGTTATGCGGCAAATCTTTATTTTCAGAACTTTCTGTCGACCATTCATCGTTATTAAAGGCAAACTGAAGTATCTTCATTCCAGGAAATCCGCAGTCAGTACGAATCTTTTCAACTTCATCAGTAATGACACCCAAATTTTCTGCAATAATAGGAAGAGTACCAAGCTTTTTCTTGATTGAATCAAACAAATCTTTTCCAGGACCCTTTACCCATTCACCTTTTATAGCATTAGGAGAACCATAAGGAATTTTCCAATAGGCTTCAAATCCACGGAAATGGTCTATTCTTATAATGTCAACAAGAGTCAGCATGTGCTGAATGCGGCTAATCCACCAGGAATAGCCATCTTTTTTCATTTCATCCCAATCATAAAGAGGGTTGCCCCAAAGCTGACCGGTTGCAGAAAAATAATCAGGCGGAACCCCTGCACAAGTTTTCTGCAGCAAAGTATTTTCATCAAACTGGAAAAATTGCCTGTTTGCCCATACATCAGCAGAATCAGCTGCAACAAAAATCGGTATATCGCCAATAATTTTTATGCCAGAAGCATTAGCATAATTCCTCAAAGCCTGCCACTGAACGTAAAAGAAAAACTGAATCACTTTTATCTGCTCAATATCTTCTGAATGTTCTGCATCCCATTTTGAAACAGCAGATACATCATGTGCAGCTAAATCTTTAGGCCAAAACTGGTTCCACATGCTTGAGTTGCCAGAGATTCCCTGCTTCTGTGCCTGTGCATCATAAAACTTTTTTATACTCGTATAATCTGCAAAATTATTTAACCATGAAGAATTATCATTTTTAAATGATTCATAAGAACAACGATCTTTTTTATTGCAGTTTTTCAAAAAATAAGCAGCACACGAATAAAGAAGAGGCATTTTCCACCAGACAACAGAACCGAAATCAACATTGCCATCGTATTTTATATAATCTGGAGGAAGAACAGCATCTTTTAATGCCCAGCCTCTTTTTACCAAATCATCCAAATCAATAAGAAGAGGATTACCTGCAAATGTAGAAAAACTTGCATACGGACTGTCTCCATAACCAGTAGGACCAAGAGGCAGAACCTGCCACAATGTCTGTCCTGCAGAATGTAGCCAGTCAACAAATCGGAAAGCCTGAGCACCCATCGTTCCTATTCCCGGAGTTCCAGGTAAAGAAGTAATATGTAACAATACACCACTGTTTCTTTCATTCATAATAAAGCTCCTTATACGCATTACCCGGACACCGAGAAAAAAAAGACAAGGCAACCTGAAAACTCGCTTGCAGCGACTTTTTAGGTTGCCATCGAGTTCTAAGTCTCTATATCAGAGTTTACTCAGTCGGGCGTTTCTTTAATTTATCACTGTTAACAACAGCCTGACCTTTTCCAGCCTTCTGCTCCATCATTGCACGTACCTTTGAAGGCAGTCCGAACAATGTAATGAAGCCGTCCGCATCCTTGTGATCGTACAAATCACCAGTTGCAAAACTTGCAATGCTTTCATTATACAAGCTGTATGGAGAAGAACTTCCAGCCCCTCTCATAGTACCTTTATACAGTCTGAGTTTTACCCATCCTGTAACATTTTCTTCTATTTTGTCCTGGAAAGCCATAAGACCTTCCATCAGGCTTGTAAACCATTTTCCATCATAAATAAGTTCACTTTCACGAAGGCTAACATGCTGCTTGAAATGATAAGTATCACGATCAAGACAAAGATGATCAAGCTGTTCATGAGCATACATAAGGATTGTTCCACCCGGTGTCTCATATACTCCACGGCTCTTCATACCAACAACACGGTTTTCTACAAGATCAATAACACCGATTCCGTTTCTTCCGCCAATGGCATTGAGTTCCTGCATGATTTCAAGCGGAGACATTTTTTTGTCGTTTACGGCAACAGCTTCACCTGCAACAAAATCAATCTTTACATATTCACCATCAGAGCTGTCTTCAGGAAGTTTTGTTTCCTTAAGCATGTTCTCCCATTTAGGCTCATTCTCAGTTTCCTCAAGTTCAAGCCCCTCATGACTGATATGCCATATATTTTCATCACATGAATATGAGTTAGCCTTTTTCATAGGAACAGGAATGTTTCTGTCTTCAAGGAACTTCATTTCATCTTCACGACTCTGAAGAGTCCATTTAGGATCACGCCATGCAGCTATAACTTTCAAATCAGGAGCAAAGGCCTTCATTGCCATCTCAAAGCGAACCTGATCATTTCCCTTTCCTGTTGCACCATGGCAAATTGCAACAGCTTTTTCCTGACGTGCATACTCAACAAGAATTTTTCCAATAAGAGGACGTGCCGTAGATGTTCCCAACAGGTACTCATCTTCGTAAACACAGTTACCCTTTACAGCAGGCCATACATATTCCTTACAATATTCTTCGCGTGCATCTACAACATAACAGGCAGCGGCACCAGTCTTAAGGGCGCGTTCCTTAATTGCAGCCCAGTCATCACCCTGTCCTACATCAATACAAACAGCGATTACATCATAATCATAATTTTCCTTAAGCCAAGGAATGATGACTGTTGTATCCAAACCACCTGAATAAGCAAGAATAACCTTATCTTTCATAAAAGTCCTCTAAAATAATGAAATTTTATGCATATAATATACAATCTTGCTTATATTTATGCAATAGAAAAACAAGGCCTCTATCATTTGAAGACTTGAATTTACCATTTTATCCAGGCAGCCTGCACAGTAAACTGACCTCCTCCAGAAACAGACTCCCTTCTGAACGAACCGAATTTTTCATTACAGCATGTACATTCTCTGCATATATGAACATTAGTTTCAGGAATTCCAAGCTTTTTAAGAACGCTTAAATTTGCTTCCGCAAGAGAAAGGAAATAACCTTTTTTTACGCAAGATGGTGTAAAAGCAGTTTTAAAATATTCAGCCCTGGATTCATCAATCATATAGCAGCACTCATGAATATGAGGAGCCATGACAACACAAAAATCTGAAGGCTTTGAACCAAAATCTTTCTGTGCCTGAAGAATAGCCGTTTCCACAATACCTGTACCCTTCCAACCAGAATGCAGAGCACCAAACACACCTGTATTGGCATCGTAGATAAAAATAGGCATGCAGTCTGCAGCTGTTACAACAGGAATAAGCTTTCTATTTACAGTTATAATGCCGTCTCCAGTACACCCAGCAGTATCTTCCCTAGAAAAAACCGTATAAACTTTTTTTGAATGAATCAATTCTACAGGAACGATAAAATGCTCTTCTCCTGCAACTTCTTTTAAAAACGCATCACGCACAGAATTAGTTTCATTCCATCTGAAACGCATATTACCGGCACTGCGGACACTCATTCCCCATTCAGGAGCCTCATCAAGAGGAACACCGTTACAATAAAATTTACCTGTTATAAAAGTATCTGGATTCAGCATTATGCCTGAACCTTTGGATTTTCAATTTCATCAAGCTGCAAAGAAATATCGTATGCATTTTTAAAACAGTCTTTTGCATCAACAACCATCTGATAAAAGTCTCCCAGTCTTCGCTGCATATTACGCAGATTCATAATTGCACCGTATTTTCCTACATATTTGTCCGAAACAAAGCCTGTAAGCAACATGACAAGACGATGGCACAGCCGTCGAAAATCTTTACAAATCTCAGAAGCATCGTTTTCAAGACTGGTAAACAGCAAATCCATTCTTCGCAAGGCTTCTTCGGGAGGTTTTTCATAAATTTCAAACTTTGAGAATTCAAGGCCATACTCGCCTGCAGCCGACAGCTGATTTGCAAGAACTTCAATTGCATTATTAACTTCCATAAAGGAGTCTACAGCTTCTGTAAATTCACGCTCGTTATCCTTTATTGCGAACTGACCTTCAAGCGAAATAGCTTTAAATATCGTCATATATGCGGAAAAACGCTGTTTTACAAAGAAATTTACAAAACCGAGTGATAATTCATATTTAAAAGAAAATATACCTGTATTATCCCATGGTCGGAACGGAAAAAGAGGGAAAGTTGGCACCTTAAACAAATCAGCCATTCGTTTCTTAAGCACCTCTTTTGTATAATCACGTTCACGCTGTGCAACTCTGTTCTTGAAATTTGACTTCCACTTTTCCGTAAACAGTTCCAGCCAGTTCTCTCCACCACTCATAGCCTCTGGTGTATACAGAGAGTTTTCCATTACTACTTTTGAAATTTTTGTCATAGGAACGTCATCAAGAAAAGTTTCAATCATCGAAATATGCAGTTTAGCAGATTTATAAAATTCCTTATACGTTTCTTTGGGATCTTCATCATCTTGAACAGATCCCCAGTGATAGTTATTCTGCATTGCAAGAACAAAGCCATCCAGTACATGCTCATCAAGAGGCACATAATTGCACATTATTTTTGCAAGTTTAGCAAAGTCAAGCTTTATAAAACTAAAAAGGCAGGCATAGCAATGGTCTTCTGTCATTGAAAATCTGGAAAAAATTTTGTCAACAGGCATTCTTACAAATTCATTCAACCAGAAGACTTCACGGGCCAAATGATACATTTCCTTCTGATATTCATCAGGGATATTTTGTAAATTCACACTTAAAGACTGAAACAAATCATTTTTTTTATCTTTTGACAACGGATCAGACAAGGGAATTGTATATGGATCACAAGAGGCTTGCAGTTTTTCTTCAAAGTCAGGCATTATCACATGACCAAGCATTAAAAGGAACGCTCCAGGATCTGAAGCATACAACTGCAGGTGCGGTGTAAAAAAATCAACAGCATCTTTAAGCTGCCTGAGTTTTTCATAAAATTCACTATAGAGCAACTTTTTTCGGAACTGAATTAAAGAGGGATGATGGGATTCAACATCACGTGCGATTTTTTTTACAAGAGACAAGTTAAAAGCTTCTTCAATGGAAGAAGATGTTATTACTGAATATATCCAAAGATAAATTTTCTGAAATATGGATTGTCTTTTAAGACGCTGTTCAAATTCAGCCTTTTCATCAAGCTTCTGTACAGATACCTTCGTCTTGCCAGCAAAAAGATCATTGCCATCACTTTTCTGGCCATCCATTGAGTTTAATATTTTCTGACGCTCTTCCTTACTTAATTTTCCAGTAAGTTCATCAAAAGTCTGCACATTAGTATTTTTTGATTTTTCAGTCATTACACACCATTAATTAAATACAATTCTTATTGTACTGTAAATTCAAATAAAGTAAAGTATATTTTTCCACAGAATTATAAAAGAATTATGAAAAATTAATAACTAATTTTTTTTATATATTTTTCTTCATTTTTTTTCATCAAGTGCTTGACTTTTTTTTTTACACGCTTTATATTGTTCACATCACATTGCAATCCCCGATTGTGTAATGGTAGCACTTCAGATTCTGGTTCTGATTGTGGGGGTTCGAATCCTCCTTGGGGAATAAAAAGCTGACTGTTTGAGCCGGCTTTTTTTTTCGATTTAGCAAGTTTGTAAAGCAAGTTGCTTGCCTTACAAATACTAACAATGCAGATGAAAGATATTGTATCTTATTCTGTTTGCAAAGATTGCACCGTATTGATAATCGGTCCCTTCGTCTATCGGCTAGGACGAAAGATTCTCAATCTTTAAAGATGGGTTCGATTCCCGTAGGGACCGTCAAAAGAGACTTCTCAATGCAGAAGTCTCTTTTTTTATGCTTCCTTCAGTTTTCCAGAATAAATACGTAGCACAACATAAGTAAATCTGATATAATTTTAATGCATCCGAAAAAAGATGCCCAATACAAGATAAGGGGAACTAATTTTATGGAAGAAAAAGAAATCCTTGAACTCGCAAAAAAGTATATTGCAGAAGAAAAAGATGAATCATTCCGCAAAGAAGTCGAAGAACTCGTTGCAAAAAAGGACATGAAAGAACTTGAAGACCGTTTCTATCAGAGTCTTGAATTTGGAACAGGCGGTCTCCGTGGTGTTATGGGTGGTGGAACAAACAGAATGAACACCCTTAACATTTCAAAGGCAACTCAGGGACTCGCAAATTACATCATCAAAGCATTTCCAAAGGAAGCAGCGGCAGGAACTCTGAAAGCCTGCATTGCTTATGACAGCCGCCACAATCATGATAAATTTTCAGACATAACAGCACGTGTATTTGCTGCAAACGGAATTACGGCATATCTTTTTACGGCACTTCGCCCTACTCCAGAACTCAGTTTTGCAATCCGCACATTAGGATGCCAGACAGGTGTTGTCGTAACGGCAAGCCACAACCCACCAAAATACAATGGATACAAGGCATACTGGAATGACGGTGCACAGGTTGTAGAACCTCATGACAAGGGAATTATTGATGAAGTCAATGCTGTAAAAGAAGTAAAGCTCATTGATAAAGATGAGGCCATAAAGTCTGGAAAAATCATCCTCATTGACAAAGAAATTGATGAAAAATTCCAGGACATGATAAAGAAAAACCTTTACCGCCCAGAGCTTATTAAAGAAAAAGCTAGTAGCGTAAAGGTTGTTTACACACCTCTTCATGGTACAGGTGCAATGCATGTTGAAAAAGTTCTTGGAGACCTTGGACTTAATGTAATAACTGTTCCAGAACAGAGAGAAGGAAACGGAGACTTTCCTACAGTAGAAAAACCAAATCCAGAAGAAGCTCCAGCTCTTAAAATGGCTGTTGAGCTTGCAGAAAAAGAAAAAGCAGACGTAGTAATGGCAACAGACCCTGATGCAGACCGCTTTGGTACTGCATTCCCGGACAAAAACGGCAAATATGTTCTTGTTTCTGGCAACCAGATGGGAGCTCTTCTTGCAGACTATGTACTTCTTTCAAAGAAAGAATTCAACAAAATGCCGGCAAATCCTGTAGTTATCCGTTCAATAGTAACAAGTCCGTTTATTGACGCTGTTGCAAAGAATTACGGTGTAAAGGTAAAGGAATGTCTTACTGGATTCAAGTGGATCGCATTTGACGAAGGTCAGATGGAAAAAGAAGGTAAGGAGCACTATGCATTCGGACTTGAAGAAAGCTACGGCTACCTTGTTGAAACAGAAGTAAGGGACAAAGACGGAGTTTCAGCAGCTGCAATGTGTGCAGAAATGACACTCTACTGGGCAAGTCAGGGAAAAAGTCTTCTTGAACACCTGAATGACATGTATAAGAAATTCGGTTACTTTGAGGATCGTTCCATCAGCAAATATTTTGAAGGCATAACAGGTCCTGGAATCATGAAGGGAATCATGACAAAACTTCGTGAAGAAGGACTTAAAACTCTCGGTGGAAAAAAGGTTCTAAAAATCCGTGACGTACAGCAGCAGGTTGAATTTGACCCGGCAGCTCCAGCACAGAAAAATCCTATTCCATGGCCAAAGAGCAACGTCTTGCAGTTCTTCCTTGAAGGAGGAACAATTGTAAGTGCCCGCCCAAGTGGAACAGAACCAAAAATCAAGTTCTACATCAACAGTACAGTTCCTGTTGCCTCTCAGACTGATGAAGCACTCAATGCTGCAAAAACTGAAGCAGATGCACTGTGCAATAAAATTGAATCAGAGATAAAGGCTGTTCTGGATGCAGCAAAATAAGCCGCAGGTAAGGCTTTTCAGAGATTTCAATCATCTGGCCCGGTTGTTCTACAGCGGGTCAGTTTTTGTCGCTTTTGATACAGAAACCACAGGTTTACATGCCGAAAGCGACAATCTCATTGAAATAGGAGCCGTAAAGTTTGACTGCCGAGGCATTATAGGAAATTCCTTTGACGAACTCATAAAACCGCCGGCTCCAATACCTCAATTTATTACAGAAATAACCCATATAGATGATAATCTTGTACAGAATTGCAGAAATGTACACGAAGCTGTATCTGATTTTCTTTCATACTCCCAAAATGCCATACTAATAGCTCACAACGCACCTTTTGACGTAGGATTTATCAATGCAGAAATGACATCATGCCGCAATACATACCTTAAAAATCTTGTTGTAGACACCCTTCCTCTTGCACGATGGGCTTATCCGCTCTTCATTACAGAACCTGAAAAAGGACAGTATAAACTGCAAAATCTGGCAAAACGATTTAATATAGAGGTAAAAAATGCCCATAGGGCTGACGATGATGCACGAGTATGCATGGAACTTTTTAAAAGGATAATACAAGACACACTTCCAAAGCAGAAGGGGCTTGAAAAGCTTAAAATGCAGATACTCCAGACAGAATTTAATTTTATGTAAAAAGAGAATTAGCCTCTCGGAGCCTTTTCAGGATCTACAGGAACAGATTTGTTAAACACCATAAATGATATTTGAGAAGTTCCTTTTATGCTATCAGTACCGGCATTGCCAAGGACATCTCCAAATACGACATAATCTCCGTTCTTTACATTTATGGAATCAAGACCAGTATAAGCATAGATATAATTTGCCTTTGACTGAACAAAAACAACCTGACCGTAACCGCGGTAATTGCCAGTATACATGACAGTACCGGCACGAATGCACTTTACGGATTCCTTTTCCTTTGCAGAAAGATGAACCCCACTTACCTTACCCTTTATGTACGTAACATCAGGATTTTCTACAGGCCATGTCAGAGAGGAGTCCCCTTTTTTCTTAGAATAGTTTCTAGGATCGTTTGAAGGAAGATCTGGTAGACTTGCAGTATTAGAATCAATGATGCTTACAGGTATTTTCAACTTCTGACCAGATTTAAGGATGCTGTCTTCAGAAAGATTGTTAAGCTTTTTTAATTCAGCAATGGTTATATCATTTACTTTTGCAATGCGGTAAAACGTATCCCCTTTCTGAACGGTATAAACGTCAAATTTTCGCATTGCATCTTTTTTTTCAGGCTCTTCAGCATTCTTTATGACTTGGGATGCCCCCCCTGAAGAAGATGCTTTTTCAGGAATGGAAAGCTTTTGCCCTACTCTAATGACATTATCTTCGGATATATTGTTTTCTTTTCGTAAAGAAGAGACACTTACATCAAATTTCCGTCCAATAGAATACAAAGTGTCGCCAGCCTGAACGACATACGTTTCTCCAAATGTAGAAACAGTACATAGGACAAGAAAAAATATTGATACAATGCCGAAAACAAAAGACTTCATAACCCTTCTATTTTCGGCATTATTCTCATTATGAATTAGAAAAAGGCTCTAAAATATTTCAGGAAAAACCTCATCCATTCCATATAGGTAACCAGGCTTAAGGGTTCCGTCATCAAGATATTTCTTTAGGTTTTCAAGGGCGTGAACCGCTCCCATGGCAAACCCCTGTCTGCTGCGTGCAGTATGAGTAAGCTCTATAGTGTCAGCAGTAGAATCAAAGAATACAGTATGAGTTCCAGGAACTCTGCCACAGCGTGTAGAAGACACATGCAGCTGATTAGACTCTGGCTTCTGATGAAACGCATCATAAACAAGTTCCGTCTTTTTTGGATTTCCGAGCATGACTCTTCTTGCAATTTCAAGGGCTGTACCACTTGGGCTGTCAGCCTTCTGATTGTGATGCATTTCCCATGTAGCAACATCGTACTCATCAAATGTGCTTATGAGCTTTGAAGCTTCTTCTACAATCTTATAGAACAGATTCACACCAATAGAAAAGTTTGCACTGCGCATTATCGTTCCGCCAGTTTTTGCAGCAAGCTCCGAAACCTCTTTCTCCTTGTCTTTCCAACCCGTAGTACCAACAACAACAGGCAATTTCAAAGGAAGCAATGCATTAATATTTCCAATAACAGCTGTAGGATGCGAAAACTCAATTACACCTTCTGCCCCAGAGTTTTTTACGGCAGCCGCAACAGCATCATAATCTCCAGCAGAAACCTTTACAGAAGCATCAGGAGCAACAGTATCTACAGTAGCAACAACAGTATGCCCAAAAGATTCTGCCGTCTCTTTGAGCATGTGCCCCATCTTTCCATATCCAACCAATGCAATCTTCATAAAATACCTCTACATACCTGAACAGGTCTATTATTTAAAAAGTGCAGCATGAAGAACCTGCACTACATTATCAACTTCAGAATTCTCAACAAGAAGGCTGATATTAACCTTGCTTGCACCCTGGCTTATCATCTGCACGTTAATGCCTTCTTTTGCAAGGGCAGCAAACGCATTTGAAAGAATTGAGCTTGAATGTGCAGCGTCACAAATGATGGTAACTATAGCCTTGCCGCTCTTTACCTGCACGTCTGCAACACGCTTTACATCTTCAATTACGCCAGTCAAATCATTCTTGCTGTTGACGGTAAGGCTGACAGAAACCTCAGAAGTTGCAATCACATCAATACTGATATTCCACTTAAGGAACTGATTGAAAATGTGAGCAAGGAAACCTGCAGCTCCTAGCATACGGCTAGACTGAACATCTATAATCGTAACATTCTTTACACTTGTAATAGCAGTAACAGAAGGAACAGCACCAGTATGACGTTCTACAATGATAGAACCCGGACTTTTGATGTTATAACTGTTCTTTACGCGGACAGGAGTTCCTGTCTTGCGGCATGGAAGCATGCTGCGAGGATGCAGAACCTGCGCACCAAACATTGCAAGTTCCTGAGCTTCCTCATAAGTAACTTCAGGAACAGGACGGGCATCTTTTACAACGCGAGGGTCAGTAGTCATGATTCCGTCTACATCTTTCCAAGTCTGAATCTCTTCCGCACCCATTGCGGCACCAATCATGGTTGCACTCAAATCGCTTCCACCGCGGCCGAGAGTTGTAATTATGCCTTTTTTATCCTTTGCAATAAATCCTGTAACAATAGGTATTTCGTTTGTATCGCCGTTTTTATACCCGTCAAGGTGCTTAGGAATATTCTGCCAAACTTCATCAAGCAGTTCTGCCGCCATGTAGTTGGAATCACTAACAATGCCAATATCCCATGCATCATAAAAGCGAGATGGAATATTATTTTTAGAAAGATAGGCCGACATCATGCGTACACTCATACGCTCGCCAAAGGAAACAAGATAGTCACGTGTACGTTTGGTAAGCTCACGAAGCATGCTTATTCCTGTAAGAAGAGTCTTTAGCTCATCCAAAAGTTCCTTTATGGCAGGAACTTCAACACCAAGCTCTTTTGCTGTATCATAATGAAGCTGTTCTACTTTCTGAATGTCAACCGTTCCATTAACAGCATTGTCTGCAGCTTCAAGCAGATGATCAGTTGTATCTCCCATTGCACTCAAAACAACAACAGGACGGGAATCTTTATAAGCCTCAATTATTGATGCTACATGACGAATACGCTCAGCATTTGCAACAGAGCTTCCACCAAATTTCATTACTATCATAATGGAAGCATTATATCAAAGCTGAAAAGATTTAACAATATTAAAGACACTAGAAATATACTGCTTTCATAGGAAGATTAATGGGGAAATCGGCAATCATAAGAATGTTTCCAAAATTAAAATATACGGACATCAAAAGGACACGGTTCTATTTTTTCAATACGCACAGAATGAAAATCTGGATGCAAGGGATTTATTACAATATTAAAATCAGCTGTATAATTTTCAGGCATAATTGCCGAGTGAACTTTAATTGCAACAGATCCTTTTTCAGACAGCCATTGAGAACCATTAGAAAGAGAATTTTTTAGAGCCTCTTGTGAAAAAAACACAGATGAGACACATTCGTCTGGAATATAAATCTCCGCAAAATACATATTATCAGGCAAAATGTCTTTATCAGTATGTACTAGAACTTCACATATACAAAGAGCTAACGATGATGAAGCGTAAATTGCAGGCATTCCCTTTGAGTCCCATCGACCACCTGCAAGTTCTGCACCTTTGCCAGACAAATCATTGATATATTGCTTTTTTGAAATCCTATACAAACGCATTAGTAATACACTCCATACTCAATGCGAGTAAGAGCATCCATTACTTCCTCGGCTCCAAAACGTGTATTAAGAAGTAACAGCGGAGTATTCCCATCTAATACAGTGTTTGGACGCTTAAGCCATATAACCGCTTTTTTTTCAGAACCAAAGACATCAGCAGCTTTTCTAAAAGCCCTTAGAACAGACAGAATAACCTCAGCCGCATGTGCAGGAATAATCTGGTCATTATTGAGTCTAGATATTGTTCTAGAACTTGTTCCTGCAAGTTTTGCAAATTCTCCCTCAGGAACCTGTGCAATAGTATGAACGACAATTGAAAAATCCTGTTTTTTGATTCCATCCGACATGATTCTGCGACAAATCGCTGGAGTGAATTCTTTCTGCTCAATCAATTCAGACATAGACTTCTCCTTGTCTTTCAGTATAACGCCATTTGGCGACAAAGGCAAGGTTTGATGTGAACTGTCCAAATATACTACAAGCGGCTGACGATTTCCAGCACCGCAATTTGTCACTTTCCTTCAATAACTTTTATATCTTCATCTTTACACTGCAATTTTTTTCAGGTATCCCTTTGACCTTACATCAATTAAAATTTTTAGTTAATGTGACTTAGAAAATTTTGTGGAGAATATAGTTTCAAAACAGATTTTTTATAGTCTTGTGGATTTCTTGTAATAATCACATCAAAAGCATGATTTTCTGCAACTGAATTCTGAACGGAGTCCTCAAAATCATTCCAGTCAGACTCAAGTGCCGATATAATATCCTGCTCTGAAACATCTGCAACATGAACGATTTTAATCAGTCTGTTTAGTAAATCCTTCACAAGTTTTTTATTCCGTAATTCCCTGTAGGCTATATAGTAAATGTCTGTAATTGCCGAAGCTGAAACATATTTCTGAAAATCTTCATCAGTCAGTTTTAAAATATTTGCAGCATCCTGAACAAATTCTGTTCTGTTAAGAAGCACATCGAGGATGACATTAGTATCAATCAGCAGACGCATATTTTTCCAGCCTTTCTGTTCTATACTCTTCAAGAGATTTTCCACTGTCAGGGATTGCTCCAATAAGAGAATCTACAAGTGTAAAATTTTCTTCTTCTTTTGAAGGATGCTGAATAATTGTATAAGTAATAACAACTTCCTGACCACGTTGAAATTCTACAGGTGTATCCAGAACAATCTGAGAACCATTATAATGTCCTTTTGCAGTCGCCAGCATTTTGCACCTCCATTTTATAAATTATATACTGTTTTACGCAAAAATCTAGTGAATTTCTTTTGTTTCTATTGTTTAAAATAAATAATCTAAAATCAATACAACTTCAAATATTCTTCCCAATTATCCGGGTAAAGCCTTTTTACTAATTTTAAACTTTGTTCTGGAATAGGCTCTGAAAAATAATCAATTCCTTGTCGTTTAAATTCTTTGACTATTTCCATTTTAATTTTATGCATTTCTGAATCTAATGGATAAACAAGAAGTCTGAGCATATAAACAGGAGATACTTCAAAAGGTTTATCTGAAAAATGCAAACGGGAATAATAACTTCCACTTATGTCAGCATGTTTTTGAACAATTAAATAATATGCCGAAGTAAGACTCTTATCTTTTAGATAATCAAGATCAACTGAATACCAATCTATTAAATCACGATAACAATATTCAAGAGCTATAGAGGCTGCTGTTTCTCCATTCTCAGATTTAATATTTATATCTGCATTTCCTTCATCACAAAGGATTTTTATTTTATTCAATTCTCTCGGCTGATAAAGTGTCTCTAGGCATCTCATTAATGGAGTCCTTCCTGACAAAACAGCTGTTCCATTGTTTGATTTTTCTATCTGACAATTTACATCTGCTCCATGTTTAATTAACAACTTTATAACTTGTTCCAAATTATCTCGTGATTCATCATAGGCATAAAATAATAACCCGACGCCAGAAGCTTCAAACAAAGGAGTTTCTCCATATATATTTTTTACATCCGGATTAAAACCAAGTTCAAGAAGCGCTTCAACAGATTTTACCTTTCCATAATACGAAGCTAAATGCAGAACAGAATAATATTCTTTACTATAGCTGTCTCTTACTATAGATTGATTTTTACCAATAATTTTCTGAATTCTTTTTACATCTTCTTTTATTACAGCATCAGCCAGTTTTTTTTCTACTTCATTACTAAATAAATTTATAGAATTCTTTTCTGATTTTAATATTAACATCTGCCTGTGAGTACATGAACAAAAAAAGAACCCAATTATTAAAAAAACGATATAAAATTTTTTATTCATCTTTATCTCCTGTAATTTTGAAAACATTTGAAATAAAGACCTCGTCTCCAGTTTTTGGATTTGAAAGATGTGCTTGTTCCGCCCAAGATGAACTTGGACAAATTTGCAAAAGCTAATAAGGTGGTCAAGCACTCTGGATGTCATGTTGATTTTTCCAGAATTCCTGTCGTTTGATACTTGCATTATAAAGTTTATTTTTTCTTTCTACAAGTCTTTCTTCCATCTTTCCATCGAAAACTTCGTCTGGAGTCAGATAAAAGATTGCGCCGTTCAATCGCTCTGAGTTGTACCAGCAAATCCATTCAGCGATTTTTATCTCCGTATAGGAGGCTGAAACATACGGAGTGCGGCGTACATGCTCGGTTTTGAGCGTCCGGTGGAACCGCTCGACCTTTCCGTTGTCGTGAATGATTCGCGGCTTCTCATTAGGGTAGAGCTCCTTTGCTTTTGTTACAAGAAGCTCTACATTGAATTCCTTCATATCCTCGAACAAATCCCATACAAGAATTTTCCGAAAGAAACCGTCAAGAACCGCAGAAAAATAATAAAACTTTCATCCGATTCTGATGTACGAGAAGTCCGTATTGCTGCGTGAGATTCCGACGCTTGGAAGAAGCAAAGCAATCCGGATGCCTGTCTTCCGTGAAAGCTTCTCGACTTCGCCTGCTATCAGAGTACGCAGCTCAAGGCTTGCCTTTATTTTCCCGATATCCAGCCAGAGAAGTTTTTTTTTAAGGGCCATATTTTCACCCGCAAGTTCGGCGATTATGGAATCCTTTTTTGCAAGTTGCTCTTTCATTTCGGAAATCTCCCGGTTTTCCTTTTTTGCCGTGATGTCCTTTCTCTCCGTTCTGAAGAGCTCAGCCATGCTTTCAAGCGCCTGCTTTTTCTAGGTCATAATCTGGTTCGGATGAATCTGATGTTCCTCCGCAACCTCTGAGATTTTCTTTCCATCCTGAATTACTTCAAGTACGATTGCAGCCTTTTCCTCTGCAGTGTAGCGTTTTCGTTCTGCCATAAGATGTCCTCTTGATCATGTATTATACACCTTATAAGCTTTCTTGTTTTTGTCCAAGTTGCGCTTAGACAGTACAGGAGTATAAAATACACCATCCTTCTTACGCTTACCGATATTGCCATTTTCAGTCTTTACGCCGTTCTTTTCATTTTCAATTTCATTGTTTCATTTTTCAGTTCGGTAAGAATGTTATAGTTTGCCTCTGGTTTTATTGTATAGCCCAAAACAGAACAGAATAAATCTCGTATAAAACCTTCCTGATACTGCTCTTCTTTTGAGTTTCTAATATTCTCCTGTTTTTCTTTGTCCGCAAATATAGAGCAATATAAAGCATATTTTTCTACCAGTAATTTGGATTCAATTTTTGAAAGGTATTTTTCTATTATCTTCTTTTGAAACATCTTAAAACCACCGTCAAAGCGAAAAGTTCTTATTCATTATTGTCATTAACAATTATACACTAAAACAAGCTTTTGGAGATAAAAATATAAAAATCATCACAAAAAACAGTCTGTTAACATCAAAAGCAACCCCGTATGATATTATATGCCTCAACTAATCGCTCAGCACTCCATACAGCATTTGCAGGACTTGTACTCGGCAGACAGCCACATTCTATCCCAAAAAGTTTTTCATACTTAGCAGAACATAGTTTATTCCACAAAGCAAAAGCTGTCTTTCCTGTGCAGAACACGTGGTGTATTTTAGACCTTTCAAGAATTTCTGTAAAATCATTGGGAACAGCATTCCTTATGCTCGAATCCGACGCACCGCTAATGTCACAACTTGAAAGCACATCCCACAAAGCAATATTGTGCCGGAGAAGAAAAGATTTTCGTTCATTCATTGCTTCTTCAATGCACTGGTCATTATTTGCAAAAATAAGTTTTTCTTCAAAAACTGCCGGCAGCACTTTCCAAAATCTGTTCTGCGGATGCATGTAGAAAAAACAAGCTTTGCGGCTGGCAGGAGAAGGCATTGTACCCAAAAGCAGAATTCTGCTTTCTGAATCCCATACAGGAGAGATTTCATGAATTACGGATTCATTCATAAAAGATACTCATCAACTCTGCACTAATGGCATTAAAATCGTCTTGGGTTATGGAGTACCGAGTCATGTCCACATGACCGTCTATAAACCCAACACCTTCAGTTTCAAGCTTGTTTTTCTGGACATCACCACCACCAAAGGCAAAGCTTCCTGAACAAAAGCCCTTTGCGTTTACAATACGGTGGCATGGCGTAATTGAATTGCTTGGATTTTTATGCAGTGCATTACCGACATAACGCCGCAAATTGCAGTTTCCCATAAGGGCTGCAATCTGAGAGTATGTGGCGACTTTTCCGCAAGGAACAAGGCGGACAGCTGCATAAATTTTTTCTGCAAGAGATGTCATTCAATCCTCAAAATCAAATATGTAAGAACTCTTATTTTCTGCGTATCAAGAACTCAACACGTCTGTTCTTCCACCAGTTGGCTCTGTCTTCCCATGCTGCAACAGGATTAGCACCGCCCTTACCAACAGCACTTATTACATCAGCAGGAACACCACGCTCTATAAGCAAGTTCTTTATTGCATCAGCACGTTTCTGTGAAAGCGGGATAAGTTCCTCAATATCTTCCCTTCTAGTATTAGAAACATTATTTGCATAACCTTCTACAACGACAAGGACATTCGGATGTTCAAGCAGCTGGTCTGCAATAGACTTGACGGTCTCGTTGTTTGAATCAATCTGAGCTTTTGAAAGAGTTCTGAACGTAGCTCTGTCTGGGTCAAAGTATATTGTATTTACTATAATCTTCCATTCTTCTTCATCAACAGCCTGCACAAGAACTCCAGTTCTGATATTTCCAGAATCAGTAAGATAATTCAGACCTGTTCTTTCACAATCCTTTTCAGACAACTGCACAATAAGACGTGCAATGTACTTGCTGAGGGAATCAGTTTTTGCACCACTATCAGAAAGGCCATCCCACATTATCTGCTCAGGAACATTTTCTTTTCCTGTAAACACACGGAATGGATTTCCCCGACTGTCAGAAATTATTATGCTCCATTCAGAAACTTCTTCAACTCCATCTACGGATGGTTTTAATACAGCGACATCATTTATTCCGTCTCCGTCTGGAGTAAAGCGGTCTTCGTCAATCTTAAGCTTTGCAGAAGGAGCAGGAGTTACAATGGATTTTCTGGTTCTGCTTTCCCTTACGGCTTCGTTTAGTTTTTTCTCCACATTCTTTGCTATAACAGCAGGTTCTGCAAAAGGTCCTGTCTTAACAAGTTTTGAGTCAGTAAGAAGCTGTTTTTCAAGTCTATTAATGTCGGCTTCAGAAGGAATTACTTCCAGCTGCACAAGGAATTGTTCAAGAGGAGTTACCTTTTCGCCTGTATCAGAAACTCCATTCCAAGTAATTCTATCAGGAAGAGAATCTTTTCCATTAAATGTTCTGTAAAGATTTCCATCTTTATCAAGAATCCTTATGTTCCACTCATCAACTCGGTCAATTCCTTCCACGGATGGTCTTAACACTGCAACGTCATTAATTCCGTCGCCATCTGGGGTAAACTCATCTTCGTCAATGGTAAGAACGGCTCTCGCATCAACTGCATCTTCTTCATTCTCTTTCTTTTCAGCGTCAACACTGGCTTTTTCTTCGGCTGCTAGGCGCTCTTTTTCAATTTTCTCTACATCTGCCCTAGCTTTCTCTTCTGCCGCTATTCGTGCTCTTTCTTTCTTTTCTGCGTCAGCTCTGGCTTTCTCTTCGGCGGCAATACGCTCTTTCTCTTCCTTCTCTGCTTCGGCTCTAGCCTTTTCTTCAGCTGCAATGCGTGCTTTCTCTTTCTTCTCAGCATCAACTCTAGCCTGCTCTTCGGCTGCAATACGCTCTTTTTCTGCTTTCTCTGCTTCGGCTCTAGCCTTTTCTTCAGCTGCTATTCGTTCTTTTTCTTTTCTTTCAGCATCTGCTCCGGCTTTCTCTTCCGCTGCTATGCGCGCTTTCTCTTTCTTCTCAGCGTCAGCACGAGCTTTTTCTTCGGCCGCTATGCGTGCCTTTTCAGCCCTCTCTGCGTCAGCCCTTGCTTTATCTTCTGCTGCTATGAGTTCTCTTTCTTTCTTCTCTGCTTCGGCTCTAGCCTTTTCTTCAGCTACAATACGCTCTTTTTCAGCTTTCTCTGCTTCAACTCTAGATTTTTCTTCAGCTGCTATTCGTTCTCTTTCTGCTTTTACCGCATCAGCTCTAGCTTTCTCTTCGGCTTCGATACGTGCCTTTTTTGCCTTCTCAGCATCAGCTTTAGCTTTTTCTTCGGCCGCTATGCGTGCCTTTTCAGCCCTCTCTGCGTCAGCCCTTGCTTTATCTTCTGCTGCTATGAGTTCTCTTTCTTTCTTCTCTGCTTCGGCTCTAGCCTTTTCTTCAGCTGCTATTAGTTCTTTTTCTGCCTTTTCAGCGTCAGCCCTAGCTTTCTCTTCGGCTGCTATTCGTTCTTTCTCTTTTTTCTCTGCGTCGGCTCTAGCTTTTTCTTCGGCTGCTATTCGCTCTTTTTCTGCCTTCTCTGCTTCGGCTCTGGCTTTCTCTTCCGCTGCTATTCTTGCCTTTTCTTTCTTCTCAGCGTCAGCTCTAGCTTTTTCTTCAGCTGCTATTCGTTCTCTTTCTGCTTTTACCGCATCAGCTCTGGCTTTTTCTTCCGCTACTATTCGCTCTTTCTCTTTCTTCTCAGCATCAGCTTTTGCTTTTTCCTCTGCAGCTATTCGAGCTTTCTCTTTCTTCTCTACGTCAGCTTTTGCTTTCTCTTCTGCTGCTATGCGTTCTTTCTCTTTTCTCTCTGCGTCTGCTTTAGCCTTTTCTTCGGCTGCAATACGCTCTTTTTCAGCTTTCTCTGCATCAGCTCTGGCTTTTTCTTCCGCTGCTATGCGCTCTTTCTCTTTCTTCTCAGCTTCTGCTTTAGCTTTTTCTTCTGCTGCTATGCGTGCCTTTTCAGCCCTCTCTGCGTCTGCTTTAGCCTTTTCTTCGGCTGCAATACGCTCTTTTTCAGCTT
>CAMVHR010000052.1 GCA_947167345.1 uncultured Treponema sp. | reverse complement strand
TGAGTTTTCAGATATATCATTGAAACCTACGATTTATTCAAGTAGAACTGGAAATACAAGTAATATTTTAATAAAATTAACTGGTCCAATAAATATAACTTTTAAGGAAGGTCAAAAACTTAAATTGCAATTATTATTTTTCAAGGATTTAAAAAATAATTTTTCAAATTTTAGAATATATAAAGAAGATATAGAATATTTCAAAAAGAATGTATTTAGCGAAAATAATCTTTCAGAAAATGAAAAACTATTTAATGAACTTTTTGATTATTAATTTTGTAATATAATTAATAATCAATTATATTACAAAATTTCAAAGGTTCGTAGCCGACAGGCAGTCAAGCCTGTTAGAAGGTAATGAGCTGAATGAAAAATACAAAGACACAAATCCCAAAAACTTCATACCATTAGTCGCTATCCCAAAGATCTCACCTGCTACGAATCAGTTGGCTACAAAGAATACAGCGTAAGAAATGTAAATATTCTGGGCAGCGAGTGGAAATGCTTGGATATGGAATTGTTTATTTAGCTTCTATTTATACCCGTATATAAATATTTGACAGTATATCCTTATAGATATATACTGTATATAAGGATTTTTTATGGGTAAAACTGTAATAAGCGATGACGGTCGCTTTGAATGGGATAAAGAAAAGAACGTAATCAACCGTAAAAAACATGGATTTGCTTTTGAAGAAATAACGGATGTCTTTGATGATCCTTATTTTCTTGTCCGATATGACAGGAATCATTCTGTTGATGAAGAGCGATGGAACGAAATCGGCTGTATAAACGGTCTTTTGGTTCTTGTAACAACTTTTACGGAACGGGAGCGAACAAAAATTATTTCTGCCCAAAGAGCAGATAATGATTTGAAGGAGGTCTATTATGATTACATCAAAAAAATTAACGGCTGAACGTATTGCAGAAATTGAGAAAGTTCCAATTACCTATGATGAAGATTCTCCAAAATTCTCAAAAGAAGAATTACAGGAATTTGTTCCGTATCATAAAGAGTATTTTAATATAACTCCTAAAAAGGTATTGATTTCGTTTAAAATTGATGCAGATATTCTAGCAATAATGAAAGCAACTGGAAAGGGCTATCAGACAAGAATGAACAAGTGCCTTCGAGATGCAGTTACAGAAGGTCGATTTTAACCTAACAAGAAGTTCAAAGCCAACACGTGGTCAAGCCGAGTGCGGTATAACCCATTATGTGGACGCCCACATTTGGGTTCTTAGGCGTAAAAGATGAACTTAAAAAGAAAGAAAATAAGTATTTTGTAAGCACTGATTCATAAAAAGTTCGCGATGCCCCTAATATGCAAGGTAATAAAATCAACAGTCTTAAATTTGGAGATGAAATTACTGTATATAAGTCAGGTGCATGGTGTAACTGTAGCTGGACTGTCGGAAGTTTTACTGGCAGCAGTTCATAAAATGTAACATGCTCTTCTTCTGACTACTTTCACTTGTCTTCTGGTTCTTGATTATACTGTAAACTTTACTTGCCTTTTTGCAAAATCATGATATGCTTAATGCATAATGTTTGAAGATTTTAATGCAAAAATAGAACAGGCAGCCATTGTGCCTGTAGTAAAAGTTTCAGTTACAGAAGATGCCCTTTCCGTTGCAAAAGCTTTGTGCAGCGGAGGAATTGGGGCAATAGAAATTACTTTTCGCACTACAGAAGGTGAAGCAGGCTTTGCTAAAATTGCCGAGTGCATAAAAGCCGTGCGTGATGCTTTTCCTGACATGCTTGTAGGAGCAGGAACAGTAATAAATGCAAATCTTGCGGCAAAGGCTATTCATGCTGGAGCTCAGTTTATTGTGTCTCCAGGCTTTAATCCTAACACTGTAGATTTCTGTCTTGAAAAAGGCGTGCCCATGTATCCTGGAGTGTGCAATCCTAGTCAGATTGAAGCTGCCTTGGAAAAAAATCTTAATCTTTTAAAATTCTTTCCGGCAGAAGAATGCGGTGGCCTGAAAATGATAAAGGCTCTTTCTGGACCATTCCCTACTGTAAAATTTATGGCAACAGGCGGCATAAACGAGCAGAATGCAGGCTCTTATCTTGCATGTCCAAGCATTGCTGCAGTTGGCGGGAGTTGGATGGTAAAGGAATCTTTCATTAAGGCTAAGGACTGGCAGACAATAACACGCCTTTCAGAAGTTGCCTCAAAAATTGCAAAGAGTAAATAGGGAAAAAACTATTTTTTTGCCACTATGACCATGGTTGTTGCCTTATGGTTGTAGGGCGAAAGATCAAAGCCTCCATAGACATTTACAGTTTTAAAGCCTATGGAAAAAAGGCGGTCCCTTAATTCTGCAGCGGAATAAAGACGTTGTACAAACTCATGTTCCGTGCGTTTTCCGTCTGGTGCAATTAAAATCCATTTTGAACGCAGTCCTTCCCATGCTCCTACAACTTCAAATTCTGTAAGGACAGTCATTCCCGCACGCTCAAACCATTCCCCTTCTGTAAAGTATTTTACCGCAGTTTCACGGCTAATGCATTCCAAGATAAACGTTCCGTCATCTTTTAAGGATTTATATATCTGTTCAAGGATTTTTGTGTCATCGGAAATGCTGTCACAGTAGCCGAATGAATTGTAAATGTTTACCGCTGCGTCAAATGGCTTTTCGTTTTTATAAGTGCGCATGTCGTGATTTATTAGTGTTAGGTTTACTCCTTCATCTTGTGCTGTTTCACGGGCTGCATCAAGAAATGGCTGAGTAATGTCAACTCCCGTTACATTCATGCCACACAGAGCAAGTTCTACGCTTATTCTTCCAGGTCCGCAGCAGGCATCTAGAATAGAATTTCCCTCTGATAATTCTGCTATGTCACAGCAACGCCTGGCAATGCCGTTAGCTTCTGCCCAGTGCTGCTCATCAAACATTACCGGCCCATATTTTAGCCAGAAATCTTCATTTTCAAACCATTCCTGTTTTTTCATATAGTTTATCTATTGTCTTTATTTTTTTTCTTCTCTAATGGGAACGAATGAATCTGTACTTTCTCCACATATAGGGCATTCCCAGTCGTCTGGTAATGCGCCGAACGGTGTGTCTGGAGCTATGCGTCCGTCTGGATCTCCTTCTTCGGGGTTATATATATATCCGCAAACTTTACACTTATACTTTTGCATTTGAATGTCCTCTCTTATAAAGGGCTATAAAGGGCATCTCGAAAAATCTCATTCATAACGTTTTCGAGGTTCCATAAAAAATCATACCATATAAAAAAAAGCAAATCAATCTTGTTTTTATATGCGTAATTTCTAATTTCTTTTGTATTTTTATGCATTATTTCCGATTTTTACATGGTATAAACTTGTTATTTTTGATATGCTGTTACAATAATTCAGCTATTAAAGGAGAATTAATATGAAAAAGGCTTTGCTTGCAGCCTGTGCTGCTGTTGCAGCTATGGCATTTGTTTCTTGCGGCGGAGAAAAAACTTCTGTTGTAAAGATTGGTGTTTATGAACCTGCTTCCGGTGACAACGGAGCTGGAGGAAAACAGGAGACTTTGGGTGTCCAGTATGCAAATTCCATTACGCCAAACGTAACAATCGGCGGAAAGGAATATAAGGTTCAGCTTGAAATTGTAGATAATGAATCTTCTAATGATAAGGCTGTAACAGCAGCTTCTGAATTGATTTCAAAAGGAGTTTCTGTTGTTCTTGGTTCTTATGGTTCAGGCGTTTCAATTGCTGCAAGCGATACATTTGCCGCTGCAGATGTTCCTGCAATTGGCATTACATGTACAAACCCTCAGGTAACTCTTGGTAATGACCACTATTTCCGCATCTGCTTCCTTGATCCGTTTCAGGGAACAGTTCTTGCAAATCTTGCCATTGATAAATTTGCTGCAAAAAAGGCATACTGCCTTTCAAAGCTCGGCGATGACTATTCCGGCGGTCTTGTAAAGTATTTTGTTGAAGCATTCAAGGCTCTTGGCGGTGAAGTTGTTGAAGAAACATTTCCAGACGGCACAAGTGATTTTGCAGCTTATGTTGCAAATGCAAAAAAGCAGAATGCGGACGTATTCTTTAGCCCTGTATCGATAGAGGCTGCTGCACTCATTATTGAGCAGGCTAATACTCAGGGACTGGCTCTGCCTATCCTTGCAGGTGATACATGGGATTCTAATGTTGTTCTTGCTGCCGCAAAGGGAACTTCCGTACAGATTTATGTAACTACATTCTTTGTTGAAGGTTCTGAGGCTCCTAATGTAAAGGCTTTTGTTGACGGATTCCGCAATTACTTGAATACAAATGCTACTGCAAAGACTAACAACGGTGGTGATGATGAAATTGCTGCTGTTTCTGCAATGGGCTTTGATGCATACTATACAGCTCTTGAAGCTTTAAAAGCAGCAGGCTCAACAAAAGGTTCTGACGTTAAGAAAGTTCTTCCTGCCGTAAAGTATACAGGTGTTTCCGGTGACATCGCCTTTGATTCAACAGGTGATGCTGTTCGTGATGTCGCTTATGTAAAGAAAGTGAACAACAGTACCGGTAAGTGGGACTTTGTTGCTCAGCAGTCTGTAAAATAATTTTTTTTACTAAAAGAGACAGAGGTTTCAGTGACAGCCTGAGACCTCTGTTTTAAATTTATAATCAGGAATATAGAGGAAATGGAATTTATTCAAAATAACTTGCCGTATGTCCTTGCAGGAATTTCCACGGGCGGACAGTATGCCCTTATTGCCATAGGCTATACGATGGTGTACGGCATTCTGCGTCTTATTAACTTTGCACATGGTGATGTTTTTATGGCATCAGGCCTTATCATGATTTATTCTTACACGATACTTCCGCTGTGGCTGTCCATTCCTTTTACAATCATTTTAACAGTGCTTTTGGGATTTGCGGTTGAGCGCATTGCATACAAACCTCTTCGTACAGCTCCAAGAATGTCCATAATGATTTCTGCAATCGGAATGAGCTATCTTTTGCAGAATCTCGCATTGTACATTACAGGCGGACTGTTGAAAAAGTATCCGACTATACCTTGGATTAGCGATTCCGTTACGATAGCTGGTGCGATTACAAAACGTGTAACTGTAATAACGCCTTTTTTGACTATAATTCTTGTTGTTGCTCTTGTCCTTCTTATAAATCATACAAAAATAGGGATGGCTATGCGTGCCGTTTCAAAGGATTTTGAGACTGCTCAGCTCATGGGGATAAAAATCGATTCTGTTATAAGCATGACGTTTATAATCGGTTCTTTCCTTGCTGCCGTAGGCTCTATCCTTTTCTTTTCAAATTATCCGGGAGTTACTCCTACTGTTGGGGGAATGCCTGGATTAAAAGCTTTTGTAGCCGCAGTTTTCGGTGGCATCGGCTCTGTTCCTGGTGCTGTCATTGGTGCGTTTATAATTGGTATTTGTGAAAACATCATAAAAGGTCTTGGCTGGACAACATTCAGCGATGCATTTACATTCATCCTTTTGATTTGTGTTCTGATGTTTATGCCTACGGGTATTTTTGGCGAAAAGCAGACTGATAAGGTGTAATATGAGTGAAATTAGAGTAAATAAAAATAGAGACAGTCTTATAGGAGTGGCACTGCTTTCATGTCTGTTCCTTGTGCTTGCCCTGCTTGATTTTGTTTTTCCTGCTGTAATGAGCGGCTTTAACAGTAATTCAATTCTTTTTATGGTGTTGAAGAAAGGTGCAATCTATGCTCTAGTCGCAGTGTCCATGAACCTTTTGAATGGCTTTACCGGGCTTTTTTCTTTGGGACAGGCTGGCTTTATGCTGCTTGGTGCATACACCTATGCAATCTTTACTATTCCGCAATCAGCTCATGCTCAGGTGTACCAGTACTTTGACGGAGGCATTATTCACATAACGCTTCCTGTTTTTGCAGCTCTGATTCTTGCAGGTGCTGTAGCTGCATTTTTTGCATATCTGATTGGACTCCCTGTTCTGCATCTTAAGTCCGACTATCTTGCCATTGCAACGCTTGGTTTTGCAGAAATCATTCGTGCTCTATTTCAGTGGGACAAGCTGGGTGGTATTACGAATGGTTCTAATCTTTTAAGAAAATACCCTGTGTTCAAGTCGGCAACGTTTTACTTTATTGTTGCAGGAATCTGCATAGCAATTATTGTCCTCCTGATTAATTCTACTTATGGGCGCGCATTTAAGGCTATAAGGGATGATGAGGTTGCTGCCGAGGCAATGGGAATAAATCTTGCACATCACAAGCAGCTTGCATTTACTATAAGTTCTTTCTTTGCTGGAATATCAGGTGCTCTGCTTGCAATGTTCCAGACAACCATTCAGGCTAGTCAGTTCAAGTCTGCAATGACGTATGAGATTCTTCTTATTGTGGTTATAGGTGGCATTGGAAGCGTAACGGGTAGCTGCATTGCTTCGTTTCTGTTCATTGCATGTTCTGAGTGGTGGCTTCGTTTCCTTGACAATGCAAACCTGAACTTTACTCCGTTGCAGATTTTGCGACCTGGCTTTAGAAAGGTTGTTTTTTCGGTTGTAATAATGCTTATTGTGCTGTTCTATCAGAAAGGCATTATGGGAGAGTCAGAGTTCAGCATTTCTGGAATAGTCCGCTTTGTAAAGGGACTTGTTTTGAGATATAAAAGGTATAAGGCTCATAGGAGTTTACATGGCTGAGAATGTATTGCAGATGAAAGATGTTACAATGCAGTTTGGTGGTGTTGTAGCTGTTAATAATCTTTCACTTGAAGTAAATAAAGGCGAGATTGTGTCGCTAATAGGTCCGAATGGAGCTGGAAAGACTACGGCGTTTAATGTCGTTACTGGTGTATATGCTCCTACGAACGGCTCTGTTTCATTTAACGGAACTGAAATTGTTGAGAATTTTCCTCGTGGAAAAATGAAAAAGATGTACGCGGGGCTTCATTATGGAGATTATAAAAAGCATTTGGAGCCTACTCCCGATAAAATTACCAAAATGGGCATTGCGAGAACTTTTCAGAATATCCGCTTGTGGCGAAGTCAAACTGTTTTTAACAATGTCCTTATTGCAAAACATTTGCGCCGTACCAGTAACGTGTTTACTGCTACGTTCCGTTTGAACAGAAAAGAAGAGGATAGGCAGAGGGAAGAAACATCAGAACTTCTTAAGATTTTGGATTTGTATGATGTTCGTGACGAACTTTGCACGTCGTTGCCTTATGGTTTGCAGAGACGGCTTGAGATTGCACGTGCTCTTGCTACGAATCCAAGTCTGCTTTTGCTTGATGAACCTGCTGCTGGAATGAATCCTCAGGAGACGGCAGAACTGACGGATTTTATCCGCCGCATCAGGGATGATTTTAAATTAACGGTCTTTATGATAGAGCATCACATGGATCTTGTTATGGATATTTCTGATAGAATTTACGTTTTGAACTTTGGTGCATTGATTGCCTCTGGAACACCAGAGCAGGTTCAGAACAATCCTGAAGTAATTTCTGCTTATCTTGGTGAAAGCGAGGACTGACATAATATGCTTAAAATATCAGATTTACATGTTGCGTATGGTGGAATAAAAGCTCTGCGCGGAATTAATATTGAAGTACCTGACGGCAAGATTGTTACGCTGATTGGAGCGAATGGGGCAGGTAAATCAACATTGCTGCGTACTATAAGCGGTCTTGTAAAGCCCTCAAGGGGGTCTGGCTCAATCAAGCTTGACAACAAGGAACTGATTGGTATGCCCATAAATACAATTTGTGCGGAAGGCATTGCGCTTTCGCCGGAAGGCCGTCATGTTTTTGCTGATTTGACTGTGCAGGAAAACCTTAAGATAGGTGCGTACCTTCGCAAGGAAAAAGATGTAATAGAAAATGACATGAAATGGGTGTATGAGCTTTTTCCTCGCCTGAAAGAGCGTAGCTGGCAGTTTGCGGGAACTCTTTCTGGCGGTGAGCAGCAGATGCTTGCTGTTGGAAGGGCTTTGATGAGCCGCCCGAAAGTATTAATGCTTGATGAACCTTCTTTGGGGCTTGCGCCTCTTGTAGTACAGCAGATATTTGAGATTATCAGGGAAATAAACAAAAAGGGCGTTACAATACTGCTTGTAGAGCAGAATGCAAACATGGCATTGAAGACTGCTGATATTGCTTATGTTTTGGAAACGGGGGAAATTGTTCTTAACGGAAGCGGAAAGGAGCTTTTGGAAAACCCTTCCGTCAGAGATGCTTACCTGGGCAAGAAGAGGTGAGAAGTCTTCTTAAGCAGTTGCATTTTCTCTTAAAATAAGTGTATACTACACGCATGTCTGATAAAAAATTTACAGTACTAGACCTACTGGATTTGGACTTAAAAGGACATGATTCTCTGAACCTGCGTTGCATCAGTGGCAGAAACAGCTTGTCTCGGCAAATTACGATTCCTGATATTAATCGTCCGGGGCTTGCTCTGTCTGGATTTTTTGAGTCATTTGCATATTCCCGTGTGCAGGTTATCGGGCGTGGAGAATTTGCATACCTTAACAAACTGATTCATGAAAACAGTTTTGAAAGCATAGAAAAAATTTTTGAGTATGAAATACCATGTATCGTATTCACTCACAATCTTTCTCCTGATGACTTTTTCCTTTCGATGGCAGAAACTTCCGGTTGTCCTATTTTACAGACTGATTTGGAATCTACTGATTTTTCAAATAGAATTCTTCGGGTTCTGTCAAATATATTTGCACCAAGAAAAACAATACATGGCGTTTTTGTAGAAGTATTCGGTATTGGCATTCTTCTGATCGGAGAAAGTGGTGTTGGAAAAAGCGAGACGGCTCTTGCCCTTGTTGAACGAGGTCATCGTCTTGTTGCTGATGATACTGTAGAACTTCGGTGTGTGAATGGTAATACAATCATGGGTAGTGGACCTTCAAAATTTATAAGCCATCACATGGAAATTCGTGGCCTTGGCATCATTAATATTCCTGATTTGTATGGTGTCGGTTCCATTCGTGATCAGAAAGAGGTTCAGCTGGTTGTAAAGTTGGAAGAATGGCAGCAGAGTAAAGTATACGACAGGGTTGGAACTGATACTGATAAAACGGATTTGCTTGGGGTAAAGATACCTCTCATTGAGTTACCGGTAAAACCTGGCCGTAATATGCCGATTATTATTGAAGCTGCTGCAAAAAATGAGCGCTTAAAGTCTATGGGGCATTATTCTGCCAGAGAGTTCAATCAGAATGTTCTTAAGTGGATTGAATCAAGTCAGGCACAGACGGCATATTATGGCAGTGAATATTCATATTAGGGTAATCTGCAGGGAATTGAGTCTTGCATATTGCTTGAAATAAAAAAATATAGTAAGGAAGTTTATTGTGATTGAGAAGATTTTGACAGTTCGCAACAGGGCAGGAATTCATGCACGCCCGGCAGCATTGATTGCACAGACAGCAAATAAGTTTTCATCAGAAATTAATTTAGAACGTGAAGATGCAACGGTGAATGCAAAGTCTATTATGGGCGTTATCACTATGGCAGCTGGATATAACACGACACTTACTTTAAAAGTTGACGGAACTGATGAAAAAGATGCTGCTGAAGCTATTGTAAAACTGTTTGATTCAAAATTTGAAGAAGAATAGGAAGTATTCATGAAATCTCTCACTGTTCGCCAGCGGGAAGTTTTGGATTTTATTACAAAATATTTAGAAGATAATTCTTATCCGCCAACAGTCCGCGAAATAGGAGAGCATTTTAATATTTCTCTGCGTGCAGTGCATGATCGCCTTTCTGCACTGCAAAAAAAAGGCTATATTGCACAACGTTACAAATGTTCCCGTTCCATGAAGGTGTTGAAAATTGAGCACGATAAAGGCGATGTTGTTTATTCTGCTCAAATTCCTTTGCTTGGAACCCTTATTCAGGAGCTGCCGGTGCTGAGCAAGGAAAATTATGTCGGCTACATTACTGTTGCCGAACCTTTTATTTCTAAAGATTTGTCATATTTTGCACTTAGAATTTCTGATTCAACTATGTCGGGAGTTGGAATCTATGAAAATGATATTGCTGTCGTGCAAGCCTGCGAAGAAGCTGAGGAAGGACAGATTGTGGTTTTTATGAATGGGAATTCGCTTGTTATTCGAAAATATTTTGCAGAAGCGAACAGAATATGTTTGAAAGCTGCAGAAGAAAGAATTCCTCCTGTATATTGTCAGAATGTGCGTATAATTGGCACCCTTTCTTGCATAATCCGTTCGTATTGATATGGCAGACTCAGAAGTGTATCTTTTTACAGGACCTGAAAATGGCGATAAAGGTGATGCTGTTGCTGCCATAAGGGCTGCGGCTGAAAAAAAGAATGGTGGTGTTGATTTTTATCGCTATTATGCTTCGGAAACTCGTATTACCGATGTCGTTTCTCAGCTGCAGAATGCAAGTCTGTTTTCTTCTGCCTTGTTTGTTATTCTTAAGAATGCTGAGCTCATAAAACTGAAAAGTGACATAGACCTTATTGTTCAGTATATAAAAAATGCAGGCGACAGTCCTAATGTATTGATTCTGGAGTCTGACGAGAATAATATCGAAAAGAAAATCGAAACTGCCGTTCCTTCTTCCCACAAGAAAATCTTTTGGGAAATGTTTGATAATCAGAAACCGCAGTGGGTTCGCAACTATTTTAGAAAAAACGGATTTTCTGTTTCAGATGATGCTGTTGAACAGATTCTGGATATGGTCGAAAACAATACGGAAGCTCTGAAGAGTGAGTGTTCCCGCTTTTTTTACTGTTTTGAAAAAGGCCATACAGTCACTTGTGATGATGTTGATAAAATTCTTTCTCATAACAGGGAAGAGAATGCTTTCACTTTGTTTGAGGCTCTTGCTGATGATTCAAAATCTCCTAAAGAGAGGCTTGAAACAGCTCTTTTGATTTTGCAGAAAATACGCCTGTCTCGAGATTCTGGTGGAGTAGCCGTTATTGCAGGACTCACTTATTGTTTTAGGGTATTGAGAACTTATCATTCGCTATATGCTGGTGGAAAGTCTCCTTCGGATGTACAGTTACGTGCTGCTGGCTTGGGTAGTAAGAAAGCTCTTGCTAGATACAGTAAGGCTGCAAGAATTTGGGGACCGGGTACAACTGCATCTGTTCTTTCTCTTTTATCACATACGGATATGGCAATAAGAGAAGGTGGAGCTTTGATGGAAGATACCCGGCTTGTGATGATGATATATTCTATTGTTGTAAAGAATGGCTTGTATCCAGTCTTGTATGAGCCTTGAATTAAATGGACATTTCATTCAGAATTTTCTTTAATGCAGAAAGTTCTTCTTTTGTTAATGTTATGCCTTTTCCCATTTTTTCATGATCGGGAGACCATGAGCGAATGTCATATTTTGCAGCCCTGTCTCCCCATGTGACAAGATTCAGTTCCATTTTCCAGCCGCCTTTGCCTTCTGAAAGAACACCATGTTCTTCTACAATTTCATAGTGAAAGTCGTCAGCCATATAATCTCCTTATCTTTATTATTTCGTGGAATATTTATATTATACAATACTTATCAAAATAAATGAATAAATAGTTAAAATTATTATGGCTCTATTAGAAAATGCCGATGTTAAAAAATAATAGGTTAGGGTCTTAAGGGGGAAATCATGAAGCTTAGGCGCTTATTTAATGTTATAATGGCTTTGTGCTGTGTGCTTTTTATCACCTGTGCATCAACAAAAAAATCTGGCGGTTCAAATAAAGGGCGAGGTTCGTCTGATTCATCAGCAACAGCAGGTGGTTCGTCAAAGGATTCTTCTAAATCAGGAAGTTCTTCTACGGCTGACGGTTCTTCTAAGACTGGTTCTGAAACTGGAAAAGAAGGTTCCTCTGATTCTTCGGGACGTTCTGATACTGCTGAAAGTGGAAAAAAATATTCTTCCGACAGTCAAATTAATTCTCTTATAGATAGCATTGAAAATTCAAGAAGAAAAGCTGAGAATGCAGATGCGGATATGGAGCTTACAGAGCTGTATAATGCTGCAAACGATGCTTTTGAGCGGCTTAAGCAGCGTGCTTCATCTGGTGAAAATTCAGCTGAATTGAAAAAAGCTCTTGAAAACTTGAATAATCTGTTCAAAGGTCTTGAAGCTTATGCACAGGCAAAGGCTAAGAAAGAACGTATTGACGATAAAGGTTATGCTTACAACAATCAGAACGCGTATGATGACGGAGCTTCTCTTCTTGAAGAACTTGAGGAAATAAATAAAAATGCCTCAAAATATATTGCGGAACTTGAAAAAGGCTCTTCTGACAAGGGAAATGAATTCCTTCAGAAAGCAAATAAAGCAAATACAAGTTTTATGAATGTATTTAGATCTACAGCAGAAAACGAACGTTCTGCTGCGTTTAAGGCAAAAAAACAGGCTGACAGCGTAAAGGCTTCTGTATCCCGTAAAAATGATTATGATAATGGAGTTGCGTCATTCCGTGATGGTGATTCAAAGTATGTGTCTGGTGATATTGAAAGCTCAATTGAAGACTATGTTAATGCACGCGGAATTTTTTCCAAGTTGTACAAGGAAGTGTCTGCTGCTAGGCAGAAAGCTCAGGCTTCCATTGATGATGCAAAAAGTAATGTAAAGAGGAGCGAAGCCCTTGCATTAAAAGCTGATAAAACAGATCCTCTTGCAGAAAGAATTCAGGGAATTGAGGATGAGAATGCAGTTTTGCTTCAGTCAGATGATTTCTCGTATGCAAAGTCTTCTTATGTAGAAATTGATGAGAGGCTTAACAATAGGGGAGGTAAGTCATTATGAGGAAAGTCATAGTTCCTCTGATGCTTATGTTCTTGTGTTCTGGATTTGCTTTTGCACTTAAATTCAGCTATAAGAACAACAGGTATCAGAAACTTGCCGAGCAGTATTTTGCAAAGGCGGGAAAAGCTTTTGATGCTGGTGAATATGTTTTGGCTGTAGATTATGCTGAAAAGGCTTCTGAAAATGCTCGCCTTTCGGAAGAATTCGTAAATAAAAACTTGAGTTCCAAGACAGCGGAAGATTTGCTTTTGCGTGCAAAAAACCGTCTTGATTTTGCAAAGTCTATTCATGCAGATGAAAATTACCCTGTAGCATTCAGCGCTGCACAAGATTATTATAATCAGGCAAACTGGGCTTTCAATAAAAAAGATTATGCGTCGACAGCTTCTCTTGCACAGAAAGTTTTGGATACTCTTGCAGGCATAAAAGGTATGAATCCTCTGCCAAAATTTTACATAGTTCAGCCTTGGGAAATTACAAGGGATTGTCTGTGGAATATTTCGGGCAGAACCTATGTTTATAACAATCCGTGGCTGTGGGAAAATCTTTATGAAGCAAACAAGAGTATTCTTCCTGAACCTGAAAATCCAAACCTCATCCTTCCTGGAATGAAGCTTGAAATTCCTTCAATTTCAGGAGAATACAGAAGCGGAACTTACGATCCGAACAAGACTTACGGAACATACAGTCCTGTGAATATAAATAAATGACTCTGTTCCTGATAGTTCTAAGATTCATTTACTCCTTGTAATGCTCACGGTAAAGTGCTACAGCACTTGCCATGAGCGCATGAGGAAATTCTGGTGTTCCCATCTTTGCAAATACTTCCTTTTTGTTCATTTCAAAATAGTGTACAAATTCGTCGTTGTCTAAATGTTGGCTGCCTTTTAAAGTGAGGTTTTCCGCACAGAAAATGTAAACGTGATTACTGAAAAGTGCTGGGTTCGGGTTCATCTTGCCTAAAAGTGTCATTTTGGCTGCTTCTGCCCCTGTTTCTTCCAGAAGTTCCCTTCTTGCTCCTTCTTCTGCCGCTTCTCCTTTTTCAATGACTCCTCCAGGGAACTCTGTGCTTAATTGCTGTTCTCCATGTCTCCATTGCTTTACCATTAGAAAGTTCTCATCTTTTACAGGAATTACTATTACCCAGTCTCGACATTCGTTTACAATGAATTTGCCTTTTTGCCCGTCTGGTCCTGTACTTGTTCGTTCTGTAACTGTAAAAACTGGTGTTTCATATAATTCTTTTTTTTCTGTTTCCTTCCAAATCAGCTCTTTATCCTGCATAATCTACTCCGTCAATAAAAAAATTTTGCATAAAAGCTACTTATATTTTATAATGATATTACTGAATTAAAAAAATCACAATGGTTTAACATGTGTTAGGAGGCTTTGTATGGCGATTGTATCTATTTCAAGACAAGTTGCGGCGTTAGGTGATGAAATTGCTACAGCGTTAGCTGATAAAACTGGATATGCTTTTATTGATCGAAAGCAGATCGAAAAGAAAATAGTGGAACTGGGGTTTCCTCAAGCAAAGCTTTTTAAATATGATGAACGAAAACCAGGTTTTTTTGCTAGCCTTGTAAAAGATAGAGATGAGTATTTGAATTATCTGCAATATGCCATTCTGGAGGAAGCTGATAAAGGTAACTGCATTTTGATTGGACGTGGAGCTTCTTCTATCCTTGAAGATATTCCGAATCTTGTTTCGCTTCGTTTTGTTTCCAGAGATTCTGTCCGCTTGGAACGCCTGAAAAAGGAATTTACATGGAATGACAAGCAGGCTCAGGCTCGCATTGATGAGAGTGATACTAACAGAAAAGGCTTTCATAAAAGTTTTTTTAACATGGAAAATGAGGATCCTCAGCATTATCTGATGACTCTTAATACAAGCATTCTGAGCATTGAGGAATCAGTAAAGCTTATTGAAAATGTAATAAAGCTTCATGTAACAGCGGAAAAAGAAGCTGAAGGCAAGAAACAGATTTCAGAGCGTCTTAAGGGACAGCGGCTTGTAAATCAGCTTCTGTTTGATTTTCACATTAATATTAATTTCCTTAGGGCGGTCGTTGACGGCAATGTGATTACACTGCAGGGGGTTGCAGATTCTCAGGGGCTGGTGGAAAGAACTGTCCAGACTGCTGCCAAGATTTTACCGACATGTGAAATTCGTTCTGCCATAAGTATTGTACAGGATTTTAAGACCTACTAGCAACGAGGTAAAATAAAAGAATGAAAAGGTTATGTGCGGTATTTGCGGCTGTTTTTTGTTTTGTGTTTTCAGCCGTAGCTCAAAATTCGTTTTTTGATAATTATGTATATCAGCAGTGGAGTGCTTTGGGAGGACTTACTGGAGCTACTGCCAATGATATTATTCAGACGAAGGATGGTTTTATTAATGTTGGTACGTATGAAGGTCTTGTTCGTTTTGACGGAGTTGCTTTTACAACTCTAAAAAGATCGAAGGATAGTATTTATGATTTTAATTCCGTGCGCGTTATACTTCAGGATTCTTCGGAAAATCTATGGGTGGGTTCGAACGAAGACGGTCTTCAGTTTCTTCCTAAGCAAGGAGAGCGCATAACCTTTACTACTCAAAATGGACTTCCTAATAATTCAATTCGTGCAATTGTAGAGGATAAAAAAGGTAATGTCTGGGTTGGTACTGCTGGAGGAGTTGTTTATCTTACTAAGAGCAAGCGCCTTCTTAATCCTCAGTTTGAAGCAGGTTCCATTCCTGAAGGTGTAGTTACAAAAAATTTGTTCTGCGATACGGCAGGGCGCGTTTGGCTTGTTACAGAAAATGAAAAAGGTTTGTTCGTTTTTCAGGATGGTCTGTTTCGTAACATTCCTTCGCTTGAAGCTTTCGGAAGTTATGGCTCTTCGGTTATCGGGCAGGACATGCAGGGAAATTTTTGGATAGGTCTTCGTGCAGGTGGTCTTGTAAAAATAGAAAATGGTGTAGTGGCCACCCCAGTCAAAACTGATACAATTCTTGACTCTGTAGAAACGCATTCAATTCTTACGGGGGCTGACGGTACAATTTGGTTTGGTACTGCTGCTGGACTGGTTGTTTTTAGTAACGGAACTTTTTACGAATATAAAAATAAACTTCTGAAGGGAACTAAAATCAACAAGATAATCAGTGACCGTGAAGCAAATGTCTGGATAGCTACTGATAATAATGGTATTGGAAAACTAACGCATGGTCGCTTTAAGATGACAAAAACCGGTTGTGCTGTTAATGCCATTGCAGAAGATAAAACTGGTAAGGTTTGGGTTGGAACAAATAAAGGTGTTCTTTGCTATAAAAATGATTTGCCGGAAACAAATGAACTGACAGAATTTACAAAAGATGTACGTATTCGCCATGTGGAAATTGCCAGTAACGGAGACATTCTTGTAAGCTGCTATTCGCGTCTCGGACAGTTGCGCTATTACACCAGTGGAGAAAAAAAAGGTTCAATTGATAGCTGGACATCTCAAGATGGGCTTGCTGGAGAAAAAGTTCGTGTTGCAATAGAATCTAAACCTGGTGAGCTGTATGTAGGTACGACTTCTGGATTGAGCATAATTCATGCGGACGGTACTATTAAGAATTTTAGACGGCAGGAAGGGCTTGAAAACGATTACATTATGTGTCTCTATAAAGACAAAAATGATGTAATCTGGATTGGAACGGATGGCGGCGGTGTGTTCCTAATGAAGGACGAACAGATTTTGGAGCGGATAACGCCTGAAAGTGGTCTTGTTGGAAATGTCATCTTTAAGATTTTTCAGGATAAAGATAATGCCTATTGGATTTGTACGGGAAAAGGTCTGACTCGATGCATTTCGTACAATAGTTCAAAAAGTATAGTGCCTGATAATTTCCAGATTGTAACTGGAGATCAAGGTCTTGGTACAGATTCTGTCTTTCAGATTATTCCTGACATAGCTGGTGACGTATGGTTTACAAGTAACTATGGTGTTGCGTCAGCTCCATTTGAAGAACTTATAAAAGTTGCTGAAGGTACAAAAGATTCTATGTCCGTAAAATTCTATAACAAAAATGATGGTCTTGATTCTGATGGAACTACATCTACGGCTTTGAGTATTTGTGATCACTATGGACGCTTGTGGTTTACCATGATAGACGGATTTGCAATTTATGATCCTGTAAAAGTTCATGAAAATCCGATAAAACCTTTGGTCTGCATAGAAAGCATATCTGTCGATTCTGTTGAGTATACTAACCCAGCTTCCGTCATTGAATTGAAGCCTGGCACTAAGCGTGTAGACGTAAAGTTTACTGGATTAAGTTTTGATGCTCCTGAACGAATTCAGTTTGTTCATAGGCTGACAGGTTTTGAGGACGAGGACTCCAAGCCCGATTTTAACAGGACTATTTCATATACAAACCTTAAGCCTGGAAAGCATTTTTTTATTGTGAGTGCCATTAACGGAGATGGTCTTGCTTCTGACAGTGCAGAAACAATGCTCATTGTTCAAGAACCGTATTTTTATCAGACTGGATGGTTCTGGATTAGCTTTGGAGTTATTGTACTTGGAATAATATTTACGATTGTGTATTTAAAGGAACTTTCAATTAAGAAGGAAAACATAAGACTTGACAATCTTGTAAAGGAAAGGACTATTGAACTTGCTCAGGAAAAGGAAAAATCTGATCAGTTGCTTAGAGCCATTCTTCCTGAAAAGATTGCAAACGAATTGAAAGATGACATTCATTCTACTGGTGAAAATTTTGCAGATGTTACAATTCTTTTTTCAGATATCGTAAACTTTACTAAAACTTCAAGCGAGCATTCTGCTTTGGAAATTGTTCTTGCCCTTAACGATTTGGTCAGTCGCTTTGATGAGCGTGCCGAACGCCTTGGCGTTGAAAAGATTAAAACTATTGGTGATGCTTATATGGCTGCTTGCGGTCTGCCATCTCCTAATCCAAATCATGCAGCAATCATGGTTGAATTTGCAAAGGGAATGTATGAAGATTTGGCGGAATATAACAAGAATGCGTTTATTAAATTTAACATTCGTGTAGGGTTGAACTGCGGTCCTGTAAATGCTGGTGTTATTGGCAAGACAAAATTTGTTTATGATGTCTGGGGAAATACTGTAAATGTTGCCAGCCGCATGGAGTCTGCCTGTTCTCCAGGTGGAATTCGAGTTTCTGAAACCGTGTATGAGCATTTAAAAGGTCATAACATTGCATTTAGCAAGCCTATTGAATGTGATGTAAAAGGAAAAGGTGTTATGACAACCTATGATATTATTGATGGAGAAGGCAATGAAAAATAAGATTGATAAAATAATGTTTTGTGTGATGCTCTTTTCATTTTTTATTATGGGGTGTTCAAAATTAAAAACAGAGCCTGTTGTGAAAGTCGGAATTCTTCATTCTCTTACTGGACCTCTTGCTGAAAGTGAATCTGCCGTCAGAGATGCTGAGTTTATGGCTATAGAAGAAATTAACGATAACGGTGGTGTCCTTGGAAAAAAAATAGAAATCATAGAGGAAGATGGAAAAAGTAATCCAAAGGTTTTTGGCGAGCTTGCTCGAAAACTGTTGACTGAAGATAAAGTTGCAACTATTTTTGGATGCTGGACATCTGATGCCCGTAAAGAAGTTAAAACTGTTGTTGAGCAGGATGACATTTATGGCTTGTTATGGTATCCGCTTCAGTATGAAGGTTTTGAAGCCAGTCCTAATATAATGTATACGGGGGCTGCTCCGAATCAGCAGATTGTTCCTGCTGTTGAATATTGTATTGAAAACATTGGAAAGAGGGTGTTTTTGGTTGGTTCTGATTATGTGTTTCCTCAGACAGCCAATAAGATTATAAAGGCTTTTCTTTCGAATGCTGGCGGAGAGTGTGTAGGCGAGCGTTATGCAATGTTGGATTCCTCTTATTTTGATGATATTGTAGCGGAAATAAAATCTGCAAAACCTGATGTCATTTTGAATACCTTGAATGGACTTTCTAATAAGGCTTTCTTTTCTCGTCTTTATGAAGAAGGCATTACAGCAGATGTTATTCCCGTGATGAGCTTTTCCATAGCGGAAGAAGAGGTCTTTTCCATTGGAACGGAAGTGATGAAAGGTCATTATGTTGTTTGGAGTTATTTTCAGACGATACTTACTGATAGAAATAAAATGTTTGTGGCCCGCTTTAAAAACCGCTTTGGTAATTTTAGGGCTACGGATGATCCTATTGAAGCCGGTTATATAGCTGTGCATCTTTGGGCAAAAGCTTGTGAAAAGGCTGGTACGTTTGATGTCGAAACTGTACGCATGGCAGCAAAGGGGCTTTCTTTTGATGCTCCAGAAGGAACTGTGACTGTTGATGGTGAAAATCAGCATTTGATGAAGCGTGTGCGTATTGGAAAAATAAATAAAAATGGATTGATGGATGAAGTTTGGAAGACTGAAGATGTTGTAAAGCCTGATCCTTATTTGAGTACGTGCGGATGGGCAAAGGGCTTGTAGACAATAAGAGTGTTATTTCTTATAATCCTGTCTATGAAAACATCCAATAAATTTACTTTGACAAGAATTGTACTCGCTCCTGTATTGTTCCTTATATATTTTGTTCCTGAATGGTTGCAGATTCAGGACGGAAGTTTTTTTGCCGTAATATCTGTCTGTGCATTTATACCTTTGCTTGCGTTTGCAGAATTTACTGATTTTCTTGATGGTTTTTTTGCGCGCAGGCATAATGAAGTCAGCGATTTCGGCAAAATGTTTGATCCCTTTGCAGATGTATTCCTTCACCTTTCAATGTTTACATGTTTCGTTTTTGCCGGTTATATGCCTCCTGTACTATATGTCCTTATTTTATACAGGGAATTCAGCCAGAATTTTTTGCGTATGGTTGCGGCAAAGAAAGGAACTGCCATTGCAGCCCGTAAAGGTGGAAAACTTAAGACTGTGATGTATGTTGTTGCCTGCTTTGCATCTTTAATTCAAGAGTCTTTGTTTAGAACAGGTCTTGCAGATGTATGGCACGTTAATATGCAGGTTTTCTATGTCGTTGGTGTTTGTGTTTATATTGCATGTGCCGTATTATCTTATGCGTCATTTATAGATTATCTTGTTCATTTTGGCAGCGTTTTAAAGGAGGCTGCCGATGAAAAAAAATAATGAGAAAAAAAATTAAAAAAAAATTGCAAAAAGAGTTGACAAGAAAATGGGGACGTGATATAGTCTTATTCACTTGCGGCTC
>CAMVHR010000051.1 GCA_947167345.1 uncultured Treponema sp. | reverse complement strand
ATATGCACGATATTTCCTTGCAGCATGCTATGAAAAAACTCACAATATAGAAAAGGCAATAGAACAATGGGAAGCCATATCAAAAAAGAATAAGAGTTTTAAAGATGTTCCAGCAAAATTGAATGAATACAAAGATGTTCAGACTAATGATGCAATGAAGGAATATCTTACAACTGCACCGCAGCAGTTTATGGAAGTCGCAAAAAAAGCAGCAAAAGCAGGATATAACCTTGCGTGTCAGAAAATTGAGCAAACTAATTTCGGATGCATAATGCTTGCAACTGAAGACTCAAAGGATAACTGGAAAAATATGCGCCAGCAGATTTTCCTTGTAGAATTTTTCAGGAATAGCGAGCCTCTTTCAGAAAACGTTGTAAGGAAAGCTGCTGATTTGGTAAAAGAAAAGGGATATTACAAGGCCATAATATTCTCAAGCTCTGGGTTCACAGGTGAAGCCTTAAATTATGCAGAAAGCAGACCTTTGATTCTTGCCGGTAAAGAAATTGTTGAACATATTCTTACAAAGGCTGGAGTTTAATAAAACATGCGCTTTCTATGTGTTTCTGACCAGATAGACCCATTGGTTTATGCAACAAACAATAAAGATCGCTATGGAGACGTTGATGCAGTCCTGTGTGCCGGAGACTTATCAATGGAATATGTTGATTTTATTGTGACAACACTAGGAAAGCCTACCTTTTTTGTCTTTGGTAATCATGACCTTGAAGACTTTGATTTCTACAAGCATGGAGCGGCAAACTCCCCTTTTGAGCCAAGCTTCAGCAGACATCATGGTGGAGATTACGCAAGTAACAAAATGTTCCGCTGTAAAAACCTGACATTTGACCTTCCGAACGGTAAAAAAACACCTCTACTTATTTGCGGAGTATCAGGTTCCATGAGGTACAATAATGGAAAAGATCAGTACTCCAACTCTGAAATGTTTTTTCAACTAGTGGCACTGGTTCCTTCACTTATATGGAACAAAATCCGATGGGGACGCTACTGTGACATATTTTTAACACATGCATCTCCCCGTCACATACATGACAGAGAAGATCCGTGCCACAAAGGATTCAAATGCTTCAACTGGTTCATAAAAAAATTTGAACCAGCAATGCTCATTCACGGACACATTCATTTATATGATTTACAGGCAGTTCGTAAAACTGTCGTAGGAAAGACTACAGTAATGAACGCATACAGCCATATTGTAGTTGAGTTTAATCCAAATTTTACAGGAAAAGGAAATTATGTCGAGTCAAACATTGATCTCATCACAGACAGATGAAGATTTTAACCGTGCAAGGAACAAGGCTCTTATAAACGAAATTCAGCATTTGCTAAAGCCCGATGAAGCGTCCCTCATCTCTTTCAGCGATATAAAAAAGCTTTTAAAGCCTAAAAACGAAGTCTACAAGGGAATGCAGGTAATTCCCGTCAACTTAATAGTAGGAAGTGAAGGTCGTTTTAAAGACTTCGATAATCATTTTTTCCCAAAAAGCAGGTTTTTAAAAAGTCGTTGGGAACATATCGACATGGCTCATATTCAGGACGTTCCCTTGCCACCGATAAGCCTCTATGAACTCGGAGGATTATATTTTGTAAGAGACGGTAATCACCGAGTATCTGTTGCAAAATCTCGCGGAGTTGAAAACATTGATGCAGAAGTAGTAAGCCTTCAGAGTGAGCTAAAACTAAAGGCTGGCAGCACTATCGAGGAAATGGTAAAGCAGGTTATTTACTACGAAAAACGAACATTCTATGCAGAAACAAATTTCGGTGACATTACAGACTGCTGGACTCTGGATTTCTCAACTACAGGACAATACGATTTAATATACAATCATATTCTCATTCATAAGTACTATATCAATATTGATAAAACTGAAGAAATTCCATTTGAAGAAGCTGTTACTTCGTGGTATGAGAATGTATATCTTCCTGTAATTGATACTATACAGAAGCAGCATATCCTGCGTCTATTCAAAAACAGGACAAAATCTGACCTATACATATATTTTATTAAGTATTGGCACGAACTTAAACAGAAATTTGGAAATGACTTCAGCATTGATAAAGCTGCAGAAGATTTTAAATACGAATATCGTGGTGCAACATTAATCGGAAAGATAAAAAATTACTTTGCAAAACAGCACTTAATAAAGAATTTTTAAGTAATAAGGAATTTGTGCCGATAGTAATGATTGACGGTACTATATTTCAATGGTAAAATAAATTTATTGAAAAAGTACAGGGAGTAAATTGTGACGCTGAATGACAGTTTTGCTTATATGCCTCTTTTTGCTGTAACAGTTGAATGTGTACTATTATTGTTGCTATTTTCAACAATAAAAAAAAGAAAAACGGCCCGTATAAGTTTTATATTTTATGTATCCACTATAATTATAGCAATACTCAGTTTAAAATCAGCTGTCTCAAATGTAACAAGAGGTTCTTACGAAACAGGAAATACTCTTGTAACACTTTCAACAGGATTAGTTATAGTAGGTCTGGTATTAATTGCATACTGGCTTGTACTAGGCACATTCGAGCCTCAGAAAATCACTAAGCTTGTTCCAAAATCTGTAAATGCAAAGCTTTCAGAAAGAGAATCTCTTTCGTCACTCTCAAAAACTTCTGAAAAAAATTCCGCATCAGCAGAAATATCTGCATTTGATTTAAAAATAATGGATTTGGGACGAGACTTTCTTACAAGAGCATCAGATTCATACATATCTGAAGACGGTTTCACTACTCTTCTTGATTATCTCAATAAATCAATATCAGAGCAGATAAAGGCTGATGGATGTGCAATTCTGATGATAGATGATTTTGAAGACTTAATTACTGTAAAATCATTTGCCGGGGCCTTTCCACCTCCATACAAGCTTCCAAATGATATGCCTCACAAGCCAATTCGTATTGAGACAAACTTTAAATTTGCTTCTTTCCCTCTTCAGGGTAATATTTTTGGTGAAGTTGCAAGAGCTGGCAAACCAGAACTTATTACAAATCCTGCAATAGACAGCAGAATATATCAGAACGGACCTGAAGATTTTCTTATGTGCGGCAGCTACATAATGATTCCTATGAAAGTACAGGATACAGTTATTGGTGTCGCAGCCTTTGCCCGAAAGCATGATTCATCAGTGTTTACCGAAGATGAGCTAAAAACAGCAATAATACTTTCAGATTCAGCAGCATCTGCAATTAAAAGCGTTGTTACTGTCAAAGACATTATTGAAAAGAACAGCATCTCTAAAGAAGCTGAAATTGCAACTCGTGTTCAGGACATGCTTAAACCTGCAAAACTTCCTGTTATTCCAGGCATTCAGATTGGTACCATTTGGAATCCGGCAGAAGGTGTATGCGGAGACTATTACGATGTACTTGTTTCTCGCAAAGACAGAACTTCTTTCATGATTGGAGATATTGCAGGTAAAGGCATTAACAGTGTTACAATCATGGTAATGATGCGGGCAATGATGCGCCTTGTTGTTAATACAAAACAGTCAGCTGGCAAAATATTGACATGGGTAAACAAAGGAATCTGTGGAGAATCATTCAGCACAGACCATTTTGGTTCAGCAGCATTAATTAATTATAATTCAGAAACTAGCGAGATTGAATTTGCTTCTGGTGGTAACCTGCCTGTCATTTATTATGACAGTGAATCAAATACAACTAAAGAGCTTTCTGAGCCAAGCGAACCTATAGGTGTAGAAAAAACGACAGAATACAAGAATTTCGTGCAAAAAGTTAAGAGTGGTGATATAATAATTACATATACGGACGGTCTTGTTGAAACTTTAAATGATAAGGGTCAGCAATACTCAAAGGATTCTTTGGTAAGGATTATTAGTCAAAATCATAATTCTTCATGCAAAGATATAATAAAAGCTGTGAAAACAGACATGAAAAAATTCAGTGGTGCTGTAAATCAGCATGACGATGAAACACTGCTTTTAATTAAAATTCAGTAAACTATATAAGGAGCAAATCTTATGGAACTGAAAATAAGAAAAAATGGCGATGTCTACATTATTGATGTCAATGGTGAAATGGACTTGTACAATTCTTACAAACTCAAAGAATTGGTAATGAAAATGCTTGAGAAAAATGTTAAGTCATTTATTATAAATCTTGAGCAGGTTGATTACATCGACTCTTCTGGAATTGGAGCATTAATCTACATCTGCTCTACAATCAAGAAGATGAACCTTAAACTTTACATTTCTAACATTCATGGTTCTGTAAAGAAGGTCATTGAGCTTACTAAATTGATGGGATACTTCCCTATTGCCAATAGTGTTGAAGAAGCTCTTCTGATGATAAAAGAATAAATTTTTCTAAGGAGACTTATAAATGACAGGAACAGTAAAAGAATTACGCTCTGACGGAAATGATCCTTTGTTTGACAAGAGCAATATGCTTTATAAGGAATTTCCATCAGATTTCAGACAGATTAGATATTTCACGTTATTAATTGTTCAGTCAGCTCCTTTGGAAATAAAGGAAATTAACTTGCTTGAACAGCAGATAAGTGAAGTCATAAAAAATGGTGTCAAACACGGAAATAACTGCGACATCAATAAGAAGATTCACGTATGGTATTCTTTCAGCGCATCTCATGCACATATTATTGTAGAAGATGAGGGTGAAGGTTTTAAGGATCTTGAAAAGTGGAATGAATTCAATAAAAAGCGTCTTGATTGTCTTCGTGATTCCAATTTTGAAGAACTTGCCAATTACGTATCGTTCCGAACAAAGCGCTCTGATGATCAGGATGGAGGAAATGCCCTCTTTGCAGCCCTTGAATATTGGGATGGTGGTTTCATCTACAATGACAAACGCAATGGTGTTGCAATGTTAAAGCGTTTCCAGCAGAAACGTCATGGTGTAACGGTAGAGGAATAATCAGTTCCAATAAATTGCTAAAAAGAGTTCGTGCAGACTTTTGTGCGAACTCTTTTTTATTATTGACAAAACTTATCATTATACTTATACTGAAACTATCGGTTCGCGTTTTTAGGGGATGCACCGGTTTCGACAGCTAAGAGTAATCTTATGTTGCAGGTGAGGCTACTTCTGACCTCTAATCAGTTGAAACAAATAACTGAAGACGATTCTTTCGTAGAAGACGAGCAGTTTGCTCTCGCTGCTTAAGCAGCGGAACCGGAACTCATGTTGTGCTGTTCCTAACGGCATGATGTTCTGTTACTGACAGGGACTTGCTTTGTATTTTGTCCAGAATTTACAAGGGACTTTATCTGGAATAAGGAGACGACGCCTTTGAAGCCGCTACCGTTTCCCGACAATCACCTCGCTTCAATAAACCTGTAGAGGCATCTGGTTAGCTTAATTGGACGCGGGTTCAATTCCCGCCATCTCCAAAAAAAAGCCTGATTTCTTGATTATAAGAAATCAGGCTTTTTTATTAACTTTTATATATCATTATTTTATTTTTCTTATAAATGCATCTCTGTACCCAAAAGCCTTAAACTTTTCAAGAACAGCACCGTATTCGTCCCCTGTAAGAGGACCAACCATTACCTTATACCCTTCTCTCGTATCAAATGGTACAAGTATGATCGGATATTTATCATACTTATTTACAATCTTCATGCCTGCATCAGAGGTTGTAACTGTCGCAATCTGAATGTAATAACTACCATTACGTAAATTTTTATCTTTGACAACAACATTTTTCTGCTCTGCAGGTGGAGTAACCTTCTTTGGAGGTTCTTTCTTTTTAGGTTCTTCTTTTTTAGGTGCAGGAACAGGCTTAGCCTTTTCTTTTGGCTTTGGCGGCTGCCTTGCATATCTCGGATCGTATTTAGGAGACACAGCCTCTGTAGGATTCAGAGAAAACACAGAAGTTGTCTCTACAATTTCTTCAATTTCAGGAACGTAAACTTCTTCTTCAACTTCTTCCTCTTCAAAGTAATCAGACTCGTCATCCTCTGTATCTGCTATCACTTTTACTTCAGGTTCATCCGTTATAGCATCTGTTTCAACAGAATCGGTAAAGTTAAATGGTTCTGCACTAGCAATAGGCTCATCAGAGATTTTTTCTATTACAGTAACCGAAGGTTTTTCTGTATTTTTTTTCTGAGTTGAAAAATCTTCTTCTATAGTGTTTTCTACAGCAGAAAGAGGTTCTGATGTTATTTTCTCAAGAGAGGTATCTTTTGCAGAAGGTTCATTGCTTTTTGAAGGAGGAACAGGCTCTGTTTCCGAAAGGAAATAGTCAGTAACTTCTTCTTCTACAGGTTCAAAGGTATCGTATATCTGCTCAAATTTCTGCTCGTTTTTTTCAGGAACAACTGGAACAACTGGCTCTGGTTCCTTAAATTCTGCAACAGCAGTTTCTTGTACGTCTTCTATAACAGGAGATGTAAAAACAGGCTCTTCTTCTGCAGAATCTGTATTTTTTGAATCAACAACCGGTTCAACAGCGACAGTTTCTTCAACTGAATCTGAATCATCAAAAGATTCTGCTATAGCAGGTTCATAAAGAGCTGACAAGTCAGCAACAGGCTCGATAACTTCATCATCTTCGTCCGTTGACTCAACAAATGTCTCTGTTATATATTCTGTCTCTGGAACAGTTTCAACAGCAGTTGAATCATATTTCGTTTCAGCTTCAGCTTCAACATCACTTAGCTCCTCATCTTCAAATCCACTGAAAGATTCTTCTGCTACATAATTCTCAACAGGCTCCTCGTTTGCAACATCAGCTACTGATACAGGAGTTTCTTCAGAAAGGCTATAATCATCTTCATCATAAACAGACGCTCCATAAGAAAGGATTCCTGTTCCAGATGCAATTTCATCAAAATCATCAGGCCTTGGACTTAGCTTTATTCTAAGCTGTACGGAAAAATCAATTCCAAGTTTTGTTGCAACTTCAGGTGCAAGTAAAATAGCGACATCCCCAGAATCTTCCAAAGTACCTAGATTTAAAACATTTACTTCTGTTCCATTCTGAGGATTTGAAATAGAAATGCTGTCACCAGGCAGATAATTTTTTGCCTTTGTAAAATATCCAGAAGGCAGCTCGTTATCCTGAGAAATTTTTACGGTTCCATAAGTGTAGGTCTTAGTATCTGCCGCCAGAGCAAGTCCAACTGCTATATTCAGAATCAAAAATAAAACAAATAATTTCTTCATATATACAAAAGACCTCATCTTTCTATTATAAATTTATTAATGTCTGAAGCAATGGAACGTGAAAGAACCGCTATTCCATTTCTATTATCTGAAGAATCCTTGACTTTTTCTATATTCCTGATTCCAGATGACAGTTTAGTTCCATTTCGTGCATCAAACAGTTCCCATTTTATTTCTTTTATATTACGCAAGACTACAGCTTCCGGATTATACGAAACGGAAACATCATATTCCATAATCAAAGCAATAAAATAATTGCACAAACCTTCCTTAGACTCATCAAGTGATTTATAATAAATAGCTTGATCTTCAGGTTCACTAAAAGAAACTGCCGTTGGAAAATTCGTTACGATATTTCCCTGATTAAAAAAATAATCAAAAAAAGTATTCTCAACCACAACAGACGCAGAACGAACCTTTTCCTGACTAGAATCATGCTGAATAATCTGAAACGAAATTGCAGCGGCAGTCGCAGCATTCACTACAAACCCCATTAGAGCAAGCAAAGAAATTACAAATTTTGGTCTGCAGAGTTTTCCCATTTATATCCCCTCGAGAAAAAAATTTCTCTACTTTGTACATCGGCAAATTTAAGCCCCAGTTTACAAAATCTTTCTATTGTTTAGATATAAAATCTATGCTAGTATAAAAATGTACAGTTTTCAGAGGAAATAATGAATAAAGTCGAAACACATCTTTACATCATTGGTGCCGGATTTGCAGGGCAAATGATAGCAAAAGATTTAATGCGGAAAAAAATATTCGGTACAGTTGCAGCTTTTCTTGATGATGATAAAGAGCTGATTGGCACAAAAATCGACGGCATACCAGTTCTAGGTCCTATAGATCAGGTAGCGGCAGTTCTCAGAGTGACGGCTATTGATGAGGCAATCATTTCTATTCCAAGTGCCAGCGGTGAACGAATAAGAAACATACATAACATTCTTAAAAATAATGGATTTTTCAGAATAAAAATACTTCCTTCAATAAGCCAAGTAATTGATGGGAAAGCTCATCTTGTACAGACGCGCAATATAAATCCGTTGGACATCTTGGGACGTACTCCCATTATAATTCCTCTTCATGAAAGTCTTGCGTACCTGAAGGGAAAACGAGTCCTTATAACAGGTGCTGGAGGTTCCATTGGCAGTGAACTCGCAAGGCAATTACTGTCAGGTGGAAGCGAAAGGCTTTATCTTTTCGGTCATGGCGAAAATTCCATAGTAAAAATATACAGAGAACTTCACATTCTTCAAAATGAAGGTGTCGGAGAAAAAGCATCAGTTGTTCCTATTATAGGAGACATGAAAGACAGGGAATATGTAAAATATATCATAAAGAAAACACGTGCAGATGTAATCTTTCACTGTGAAGCATATAAACATGTTCAAATGATGGAAGAGAATCCTGTTGCAGTCATAGAAAACAATGTTTTGGGAACAAAAAATCTTCTTGACGCCGCATTGGAAAGCGGAACAGAGAGATTTGTTCTCATATCAACAGATAAAGCTGTAGATCCTGTAAGTATATATGGTGTTAGCAAAATGCTGTGTGAAAAACTTATTACAGAATACTCAGCAAAAACATCTCAAAAACAGTCATTCATGTTCGTTCGATTTGGGAATGTACTGGGATCGCGAGGTTCTATTCTGCCAATTTTTATGGAACAGATTCAAAACGGTGGACCAGTTACAGTTACAGACAAGGACATGGAACGCTATTTCATGACGATACCAGAAGCATGTTCCTTGGTACTACAGGCTGGAGGTGTCGGACAAAACGGAGCCTCTTATCTTCTTGACATGGGAGAACCTGTCAAAATTATTGATCTTGCAGAACAAATTATAAGATTCAGCGGTTTTGAACCATACGAAGACATCGACATAAAGTTTATCGGGGCTAGACGAGGCGAACGACTAGTAGAACCTTTGTGGCTTAAAGAAGAAAATCCTGTACCGACAGAATACAAAAAGCTTCTCAAACTAACAAACATTCCGTCTAAAACATTTAATTTAGATACCCTCATAGAACAAATACTACCAATCTGTACATTTGATGCTCAAAAACCTGATTTATATAGAAACAAAGAAACCCTTGTTTCCATATTACGTCAAGCCGTTCCAACTCTCGATGAATTTTATAAAGAAGAAGAACAATTTGGCAAACGTACAGATATGGCAACATCAGTAAAGGTGGTTTTATAAAATGGCAGATAATACACTCAAAGTACCTTTTTTTAAGGCATCCATAGGAACAGAAGAAGAAGAAGCTGTGTTAAAGGTTTTACGCAGCGGATGGCTTACAACAGGTAAAGAAAATTTGGAATTTGAAAAAGAATTCGCAAAAAAAATAAAAGTGCCTTATGCTTTAGGTGTAAACAGCAATACCAGTGGCATGGTACTTGCAATGGAAGCCTGTGGAGTAAAACCAAGGAAAGCTGTAATTACAACTCCTTACACATTTGTTTCAACAGCAGCCTGTGCAAGATTGCTTGGGGCTGATGTTTATTTTGCAGACATAGAAGAAAACTCATATTCCATAGATCCAAAATCGATAGAAGCTATATTAAAAAGTGACAAAGGGAAAAACGTTGTTGCCATAGTTCCTGTTCATATTGCTGGAAACGTATGCAATATGGAAGCTATAATGTCACTGGCAAACCGTTATGGCGTAAAAGTCATAGAAGACTGTGCACATTCATTTCCAAGCCCTACCCGACTGGGCTATGCAGGGGCTATAGGAGACATCGGAGTATTTTCTTTTTATGTTACAAAAACAATTACCACTGGTGAAGGTGGAATGGTCACAACAAAAGATGAAGCTCTTGCCAAAAGAATGACAACAATGCGTATGCACGGCATGGATAGAACAACATGGGATCGCTATACATCGCCAAAAGCCTCATGGGAATATGACATTATTGCACCAGGATACAAATACAATCTACCAGACATTCTTGCAGCACTAGGTAGAGTTCAGCTTGAAAAAGCAGATATATTTGATACAAAAAGAAAAGCTCATGTAGAAAAATACAATGCAGCCTTTAAGGATATAGATTTCATAAAACTTCCTCCAACTGGAGAAGGTAACTCTTGGCATCTGTATCTTATGCGACTAGACTTATCAAAACTTACCTGTACAAGAGAACAGTTTGCAAAGGAAATGCAGGCAGCAGGAGTCGGCATAAGCGTTCATTTTATTCCAATTTTTCATTTTTCTTACTGGAAAGATCTTTACAAGGACTTTGACGCAGAACATTATCCTCATGCAGAACAGCAATATAATGAAACCATATCTATTCCGCTATGGCCGGATATGACAGATGACATGATTTCTTATGTAATAGAAACAATAAAATCTATAGGACAGAAATATCATGTCAGCAGATAAAACAACTGCAGCAAAAAAATACTCATCGCTCAAAAACAGGATTTCAGTAAAAAACGATTTCTACAGTGACATAGCATTTAAAAATATGCTTTATGCCATTACAATTCGAAGTCCAATAGACAGAGGCATAATCACATCTATCTTTCAGGAAACAATACCCGACGGATATTACCTCTTTACAGCAAGAGATGTTCCCGGAAGTAACATGCTTGAAACTCCACAGGGAAAAATATCAATTTTCAGCGAAGGCAATGTATCTTACAAGGGAGAACCTATCGGCATACTTGTGGGACCAGATGAAAGGACATTAATTCAAATACAGCAGTCTCTACAGATAAACTATGATACAAATACGATAGAAGATTATCTTGAACCTTTAGACAATGAAAAATCAGAATTATCCACACCATCTTCAACTCAGAAAACTTTTGTTCGGGGAAATAATGCGGAACATATAGAAGATGTTTTTTCTTCTGCAGAATATGTTGCAGAGCATGAATGGACATATAATCTGAATACACCATATTACAGAGAACCTCAGGGAGCTGTCGCTCATTTTGATGGAGAGCAGCTTACGGTTTATACACCGACACAATGGATAAGCAATTTAAGAAATGCCCTATGCAAAACAACACTAATAGACACAGACAATATCATCATAAACAAAACAAAGTCTTATGACCACACAACAAATAGCATCTGGTATAATTCAATAATTTCCTGTCAGGTAGCCATTGCTGCATACCATACAAAAAGTTATGTAAAATTAGTTTACACAAGACCGGAACAGGAAACATTCATAGACTGCATGATGCCTGTTCATTTCAATTACAAAACAGCAGCAGATAAAGACGGTCATTTACTCGCCATAAAAGCAGACATAGACCTTGATACGGGGAACAACAATCTATTTGCAACAGAAATAATAGACCGGCTTGTAATTTCTGCAGCCGGATGTTACAGTGCTCAAAACATAAACATAACCGTCAATGCCAAGCATTCAAGAAAGCCTCCATTATCCATAGATTTGCAACTTTTGGACTCTGCATCTTTTTTTGCATCCGAAAATCAAATCAATTTAATGAGTGACATAAGCGGAATACCTCCAGCAGAAATCCGAAAAATAAACATGCCGGAAACAGACTCTGAAGAACTATCATTGTATCCGACATTCTTCTTTACACCTAAATCTCAGGAAACAATAGATGCATTAATAAACTCCAGCAGTTTTAACCGAAAATATGCATCTTACAAATTAAACAGTCTTGCCAGAATAAAAAACGGAGCTCAAGAATTTATTGCCTCTCCAAATTTACCTCCTCTACGTGGAATAGGAACAGCATGTGGTTTTGAAGGTTCTTTTTATTATGGTTCAGAATTATATGGCTCTGAGCAGACACTTGATGTTACACTGGAAGAAAACGGAACCATTACAATTCACTGCTCCCCCATATCAAAGCCTATTCAGGAAATTTGGACACATCTTGCATCAGAGATACTTGGATTGCCTGCTTCATCTGTAAAAATAAATTCAAATTTTGAAACAGATAATGAGCCTCTTTTACCAGAAAGCGCACATGCAAATATAAGCATTTTGACAGGTCTCTTAAAAAAATGTTGCGAGTCTATAAAACGAAGAAAAGAAGGAGTTGAAATTCCTTATACCGTAAAGAAAAAACTTAATCCCCAGGAAAAAAACAACTGGAATACAGAAAACTATACAGGAAAGCCTTTTCACAGATCCTCATTTGCAGTTGCTTTTGTAGAAGTAGAATTTGATCCATGCACCTTCCGTGAAATTATAAGGGAAATAAATATCGTAATAAATGGCGGAAAGATATTGAATTCCGTAGCGGCGGAAAACAGCATACGGCTAGGAATAGAAAAAGTACTACGCTCGCTTGTCAAAGATGATTCGATTGAATGCGACAATATACACATATCTTTTGTAGCATCAGATGAAGAGCCTGCTGAAATTGGAAAATTAGTATATCAGGTTCTTCCTGCTGCATACACAGAAGCAATTTCGCAGGCAATTGGCAAGGTGATAAACAAAATTCCAATAACAACAGACACATTGTACAATATTATAAAAACAGAATATAAAGCAGAAAATGAGGAACAGGAACATGCAGATTCCATTAAATCTTAACGATGACAAAATTGTTCTTGACGCAGAAGCTGACGACTCTCTTCTCACAGTGTTACGGCGTGAAAAATACTTTAAGGTAAAATGCGGATGTGACAAAGGTTTTTGCGGAAACTGTACTGTTTTATTAAATGACAAACCCGTATCAAGCTGCAAAATTCCAATCAGCCTTGTGCGGAACGAAAACGTTGAAACGCTTGAATACTTTAAGAAAAATAACGCATTTTACGCAGACATACAATCGGGATTTAAGGAAGCCGGAATGAATTTATGCGGTTATTGCGAAGCTGGCAAAATATTCACAACTTACTGGATTATCAAAACATATCCACACCCAGAGTTAAAGAACATACAGAATGCCATAAAACACTTGGATTGTTGCTGTACAGACCGTACAACATTTATAAACGGCATATTATATGCAGCAGCTTTTAATCATTCAAGAATGGAACGAAGTTAAATGGAAAATAAAAATCATAATTTTTTGATAGCAAATACAATGTCTGACATTTTTTATCACCTGAAAAATGTACAGGGATTACAGATAATAGGAGGCTGTACAGGGAATGACCCCATAGGAGAGCAATGTGCCACAATTCGCTATATTCCTGAATTGAAAGTAACAGAAAAACATGAAAGGTACATAGATTTCGGTCCCGCAGTAACAATCTCTGAAATGCTAAGTTTAGGGCAGTCAAACATGCCTTCAGTCCTATATGAAGCCCTTGAAACAATCGGCTGCTATCAAATCCGTAATATTGCTACATTGGGGGGAAACATCTGTACCAAGGGCTTAAAACAAACACTATGGGCACCGTTACTGGCACTTGACGCACGTCTTGAAGTAAAGAACCAAAACAGTACAAAATACATTCCGTTCACTAAATTTGAAGGAGTTCCAGAAAATTACATTCTGACTCGCATAAGGGTTCCTATAGATGAATGGCAGATAGCCATCTTTAAGAGAATAGGACCAAGTGCAAGAATAACGCCTGAAAGTGCGGGATTTGTCTTTTTAGTCAACATGCAAAAAAACATGATTGTCGATATAAAGATTGCATTTGCAGGAAACGGTGTATTCAAATCTCTGGAACTTGAAAATAAAATAATTGGTGCAAGAGTTCCGCTCGAAAAAAAATTCATTGACGATTTAATTACCGAAGCGGACATCATCTTTTCTGCACGGTTTGACAGCCCATTAGTAAATCCCATACTGAAGGCACAATTTTTAAATCTGCTCAAGTACTCTCTTGAACAACTCGCTTAAAGCTTTTTTTGGCATAAAGCCTTACTTTATAAGCATTGCATCTCCATAAGAAAAGAAACGGTATTTTTCTTGGATAGCAATATTATATGCATTTAATATATGCTCACGAGAGGCAAAGGCACTGACAAGCATCAAGAGAGTTGATTCAGGAGTATGAAAATTCGTAAACATCTGATCAACAACTTTGAACTTATACCCAGGATACATAAATATATGTGTGCTTCCAGAGCCACCATGAACAATACCGTTTTCATCGCTCGCACTTTCCAAAGTACGCACAGTGGTTGTGCCAACGGCAAGAATAGGTCTGCCATCTTTTTTAGCTGCATTAATCTTATCCGCAACATCATACGGGACTGTATAGAATTCTTCATGCATCTTGTGCTGCTCAATATTCTCAGCCCGTACAGGAAGAAAAGTTCCTAAACCAACATGAAGAGTAAGCCATGCAAGATCAATACCCTTTTTCTGAAGCCGTGAAATCATATCTTCCGTAAAGTGCAAACCAGCAGTAGGACATGCAGCACTACCTGTTTCTTTTGCATAAACAGTCTGATACCTCTCACCGTCAACCTCAGTATCTTCGCGTCTGATATATGGAGGCAAAGGAATGTGTCCATTTCGTTCAAACCAATCTTCCATTACACGGAACGGAAACTTTATTGAACGGAATTCAGTTCCCTCGTTTTCAGGGCTTTCCACAATTACACCCTCAGACCCGTCAGGAAACTTATAAACATTTCCTGCCTTAACCTTTTTGGCTCCCTTCACCATTGTATTCCAAGTATCACCTTCAACACCTATCTGATTAAGGAACATAAATTCCTGCTCACGTCCTGATGAAGTTTTTATGCCGTAGCATCGGCTCCTACGAACCCTACTGTTGTTAAACACCATAAGGGTTCCGTCATCAATCAAGTCCGGCAAATCGCTCATCAATTTGTGCTGAACGTCACCACTATTCCTTCCAAGAAGCATTAATTTATCTTCACCACGCTTTCCTGAAGGTTTCTGAGCAATAAGCTCCTGAGGTAAATCAAAATAAAAATCGCTGGTTTTCATTAACAGTTCCTTTTCCGGGAGTAATTCCCAAATGAGTATAAGCTTTTTCCGTAACAATTCTGCCGCGAGGCGTTCTTTGAATAAGACCTGTCTGAATCAAATATGGCTCATAATAATCTTCAAGAGTATCCATTGACTCGCCAATAGATATGGCAAGAGTATCTGCTCCGACAGGACCTCCTGCAAAATTATTAATTATTGACAGCAATATTTCCCTGTCATACATTTCAAGTCCAAGAGAATCAATGCCAAGGCGTTCAAGTCCCTCTTTTACAATGGAATCGGTAATTACTCCATCCCCCTCTATCTGTGCAAAATCCCTCATTCTGCGAAGAATTCTGTTTGCAACACGAGGAGTTCCGCGTGAACAGGAAGCCATGAGCAAAGAAGCACTCTTTTCAATCTGAACATTCAAAATAGAAGCAGAACGCCTGATAATCTGTGCAAGTTCTTCTATCGTATAGAAATTGAACCTCTGTATAATGCCAAAACGGCTTATAAGAGGAGAACTTACCATGCCCGCCTTTGTAGTCGCTCCAACAAGCGTAAAATGAGGAATAGGAATGCGCACAGTTCTTGCTGCCGCTCCCTGACCAATTACCCAGTCAAGCTCATAATCTTCCATTGCAATATAAAGCATTTCTTCAATGGCAGGCTTTAATCGATGAATTTCATCAATAAAGAAAACTGTCCTTGGCGAAATTGTAGACAATATGCCAGCCAAATCCTTCGGCTTATCAAGAGCAGGAGCACTGGTTACTTTGAATTCAGCACCAAGCTCATTTGCAGTAATCTGGGCAAGAGTTGTTTTTCCCAGTCCTGGAGGACCAATCAAAAACAGATGATCAAGAGGTTCCTGTCTCTCTCTTGCAGCATTAATAAATACAGAAAGATTTTTTTTTATCGCCGACTGTCCAAGAAATTCATCAAGGGCATGAGGTCTTAAATTATTATCCTGAGCATCATCATCAGCCGTGTAATCAGCACGAACAACATGAGGCTCAGTAACATCTTCTGCCCGTATAATTTTTGTCTGCCCAGAAGAACTTGCAGCAGCTTGTGCCGAAAGTTGAGCAACAATATTCATGCTATCAACTGTGGTTTCAGACTTAGAACGTTCTGCCATTATGCAAGCTCCATAAGGGCACGACGGAATACAGACTGTTCCTTATCATTCGCACTAAGATTTTTAAATGCCTCATCATTTTCAAGCACAGAAGCAACTTTTTTTACGGCATCTTCCGCCGCATGCCTTTCATAGCCCATGTCACAAAGTCCGTTTACAACATCTGCATAAGGAACGGCATCAGCCTTACGTACTGGGCGTGCAGCATTATCATCGAGCGTAAGCTTGCCTTTCAACTGCAAAAGCATTTTTGCAGCGGTTTTCTTGCCCACGCCAGGCACTTTTTGAAGCAAATCAACATCACCTTCATCCAGAATGCGGATAAGTTCTGTCGAAGAAACACTTCCCATTATTTTCAGGGCACCTTTAGGACCTACACCATCAACTTTCAAAAGCTCAAAAAACAGCGTCCTATCAGCTTCATCTGCAAATCCATACAAATTGAGCAAAGCATCTGTGTGCTGAAGCCATACATATACCTTTGCAGAGTTTCCTGTTTCGGGAAGCTTTGCCAAAGAAGACTCAGGAACATTAATGTCCCATTCTACACCGTTAGTTTCTATATATAATTTCTGAGGAAGCTTTTCTCTTATAATACCAGTTATGCTATTAAACATTGCTAGGTATTATATCAAAAAGCAATTAATTATAACAGTCTATAAGCGATACAAAATTATCTATGTCGTCAGATATATCTGTAAGATACGAAATAACCGGAGTTGTAAAATACTGCTCAAGTTCATCCCAATTTTTTAGAATTCTGTGGTTGGGGGCATTCGCATCCGACTGCAAGGCCTTAACTTTATCATCTAAAAGTTTAAATAGAACAAGAGCCTGCGATAAAATCTTATTGAATTCTGCATTTATAGTATTTACCTCAGATTCCATTTTTGAAAGAATTTCACTTTTGCCTTTATTATCAAGCATACCAATAAGCTTGTAACCGCGCGGAAAACTGGGTCCCAGCTGATTATCAAGTCGGATTATTTCACCATCAAGCTCCTGCAATGTATGAAACTCAGAAGTCATTTGGGTTGTATATTTACTGTCCGCGACAGCCCTTATTCCGAACACATCTACAAACGATGATACAAGAGGACTAAGCACTGTAGTTAGAAAATTATGCAAATACATTATGTGCAAATTGTGAGTAAAACCTACAGGAGACTTAGCAGCCAAAAGAGTTTCAGAAAATTCTTCATTATAATTCTTCAGCTGAAGAAGGATAGTAGAACCGAACAAGCTTTCTTTTAAAGATTCAATGCGTTCAGAAAGCTTTACAGCATATACATCAGAAATAAATCCCTTTAGCAATTGAGAACGTTCTTCAAGAAACAGCTTTATAATATCTTTTTTAGAAGTCATAATAACCATTTCGTATTTAGGATCATGAAAAAAGAGCTTTGCAAATTTTGAAAACACACCTACAGAATTCAATTTCTTAATTAAATCAAATGTTGCATAAAATTTCTGAACATCAAATTCCTTATAACCTGATATATGCGAGATAAAATCAATTTGATCTGACCAGTCTTCAACAGAAAGCAAATTTTCAATATTGTTCAGCAAGTCAAAAACAGAAGCCTCAAAATATTCCTTTGACATAGCAGAAAACTTGGGAACTTCAACAAAATCATTTTCCTTTAAATCCAAGCAGAATTTTTTGAGCATTGCATAAAAGTCAAAGACACAAAAATGACGGAGTATTACAAGGGCAGAATTCATTGAAATAATTTTTGCGACATTATCTTCCGTAAATTCCTTTTTCAGAATTGAAAATGCTTTTTCACAATTCTTCTGCAAATCAGCGAAAGACATTCGCTTTGAAGCTTCCATTATGGAGTCCTCAGAAATATACTCCTCCATTTTTATCTGATCTTCCGTCAAATAAGAATGAATTACAATATTTTCATAAAAGGATTCTTCATTGCGAAGTAAAAAAAATTCTCGTAAAGGGGCAACAGCTTCATAAATATGAAATACTAATCTAGCAAAATCTGGAAGAATTTTTTCTTTCCGAAGGTTGTAATATTTGTAACCAGTTTTATTCAACTGTTTTTGAATAGATTTTAATGCAGGTCTTTGAGAATCGGCTTTTCGTCCGACAATAAAATTAAACAGTTTTTCAAAAAGACCAATATCTTCTTGAATTAATTCCTTTGTCTTTTTAATCTCTTCCATACGTATCTTTTTATTATGGAACAAGATGTAAGCAATGTCAAATATATTTTGTATGAATGTGAGTTATGGCGCCAGCAAGTGCATCCGCAGCATGATCTGGTTTGGGTTCAACACGAAGATTGAGCAAAATCTTTACATAAAGCTCTACAGTCTTTTTATCAGCAGATGCAGTACCCGTCACACATGATTTTATCTGATTTGGGGTATAATAAAACAACGGAATTGCCTGCTGTGCAAGGCACAGACTGATAACTCCCTTAGCCTCAGCAACAGACATTGCACTCGATGAATTGCGCGAAAAATACAAGGTCTCCATTTCCGCTTCATCAGGCTTGAATTCATCAATGACAGCAAGAAGCCGGTTATAAATTGATAAAAGCCGCACACTATGCTCTTCTTCAGCAGGAGTCTCAATAACTCCATAACTTACAAGTGCTATTTTGCCACAGCAATAATCCACAATGCCAAAGCCTGTATGAGCAAGACCAGGATCAATGCCAATAATTCTTTTTGTTTTCCGCATATAATTTAAAAGGCGTTATGCATATAGTACATAACGCCTTTTTTGTCTTTTATTTAGATTAAACTAGAAAAGTTTACTCTGCATCAGGATCAAAACCGTCAGGATATTCTACAGTAGAATATACGTTCTGAACATCATCATCTTCTTCAAGCTTGTTAAGGAGCTTAGCAACTTTCTTTGCTGTGTCAGCATCAACAGAAGTGTAAGCCTGTGGAACCATGTCAACACCAGCTGAAAGAGATTCCCACTCTTTACCCTGAAGAACTTCAAGAACATCTGCAAAGTTTGAAGGATCTGTAGTTACAGTAATTACACCGTCTTCGTTTACAATATCCTCGGCACCAGCTTCCAAAGCAACTTCCATTACTTCATCTTCTGAAACCTTTTCTGCATCATATTCAATAACACCCTTACGATCAAACATGCGGCTTACAGAACCTGTAGTACCAAGGTTTCCACCGTTCTTATTGAAAATGTTGCGAACATTAGCTGCAGCACGATTCTTGTTATCTGTAAGAACTTCAACAAGAACTGCTACACCACCAGCTGCATATCCTTCATATACAAGTTCTTCATAAGTAGCTGCACCAAGTTCACCTGTTCCCTTCTTGATTGCACGCTCAATATTATCTTTTGGCATTGAAGCAGCCTTTGCCTTAGCAATAGCTGTACGAAGACGAGGGTTTGAATTTGGATCACCGCCGCCCATCTTTGCGGCAATAGAAATTTCCTTTATGAATTTTGTGAACAACTGTCCACGCTTTGCATCGGCAATACCCTTAGCATGTTTAATGGTTGACCATTTACTGTGTCCTGACATCGGGAACTCCTCTAAATTAAAACAGATTATTAAAATGAGTTTATCATAAAACTACATTATATGTCAACGTTCCAAAAAGAAATCTAACAAAGAACTGCAAGTTCCTCTTACATTCCGAACTTCTTGAACAGATTGTTGGCAGCATCTGTAGCAGCTTTTGCCGCATCAGAGCTTCCTGTAACCTCTTCAACCTTTGACTGAATCTTATCGTTTGCACGCTTCTTTATTTCAGCTTCAAGTTCTGTCCTCTTTTTTTCAAGAATAGACTGAATGTCACTCATCTTAGTATTCTGAACGTCAATGTCACCTTCAAGACCAAGAAATTCCTTTGCCTTTGAAACATATTCATTAGAAGCAGAATTAATATACTTATTCAAACGCTTAACGGCTTCCTGCTTAGCTTCGTTGCCAAGACTTTCAACAATGCCCTTTATTGCAGAAGCAAACTGATCGGCAAAGTCTCCGTCCAAGCTTAAATCAAGTCCCTTAAGCTTTGAAAAGTCCAAAAGATATCCAATATCCATTGCCTCAACAGTTTCCAAAGCCTGTCGGTAATACTTTGTAATAATCTCACTTGCAAAACCGTCCGTTGAAAGCTTTACAGGATTCAAATCGACCATACCGCTTGCAGAAAGCATGTCTACATCAGCAGCAGCCTTCAACGCGATCGAAGCAAGGCCATCTATCGAAGGAACACCGCAAATGGAAGCAATCTTAGAACCATCTACAAGAGCCTTAAATCCAGACCCCTTATAGCCCATCGACAGCAAAGGCTCAGTACTTGCAGAACGTGCATCAAGAACAGCTTCTACAGCATTGGAAATTCCTGCAAGAGTCAATGTACCGTTCATAGTCATAGGCTTACCACGGACATTCTGATCATTGGTAATTTCCTTTACGTTTACACTAAAGAAATCGCTTGAAACAAGAGCATTCTCAATCAAAACAGCAGGTGCTTCCGAGCCGTACCAGAAAGTTGTTCCCTTTAAGCGTTCGCGTGTCGGTTTCTTATCAGCAGAAGACGATGAGTTTGCAGCAATCTTTGAAGTTTCCTGGACAAGAGAATTAGTCTTAAGCTTTTGAGCATAATCAACGGCAGTCGTAACATAAGGATAGTATTCACCAAGCATGCTGTATGCAATAGTATCCAAAGCATTATTAAGCAGTTCCTTACCGTTCTTAAATGCATTTACAGTACT
>CAMVHR010000050.1 GCA_947167345.1 uncultured Treponema sp. | reverse complement strand
CATCGGCTTCGTCGTCTGATTTCTCCTCAACTTCAGTTTCCTCTACTGCAGTTTCTTCAACAGTTTCTTCTGTTTCTTCTGTTTCAGCTGCCTCTTCGTTTACTTCAGGTTCCTCATATTCAACATCATCAGCACTGCCTTTGTCAAATCCAGCAGAAGAACCTGCTGAACCAGCATTACCAGCACCTGAACCGGCATTAGCATTGCCTGCACCGCCAGCAGCACCAGCTGCTCCCTGCTGTGCAGCTTGAGCTTTATACATCTCTTCTGCAATCTTGTAAGATGCCTGTTTCAAAGCTTCAGTCTTCTTCTTAATATCTTCTATATTATCGCCCTTCAAAGCTTCTTTCAAATCATTCAAGGCAGCTTCGATTGAAGACTTATCACCTGCAGAAACCTTATCACCCATATCTTTGAGAGTTTTCTCTGTAGAATAGACAAGGCTGTCAGCTTCATTCTTTGCATCAATAGCTTCACGCTTCTTCTTGTCAGATTCAGCATTTGCTTCTGCATCCTTTACCATGCGGTTAATTTCATCCTCACTCAAACCACTTGAAGATGTAATCTGGATGTGCTGTTCCTTACCAGTACCAAGATCCTTTGCAGAAACGTGAACAATACCGTTTGCATCAATATCAAATGTAACTTCAATCTGTGGAACACCACGTGGTGCAGGTGGAATACCAACAAGGTCAAAACGTCCGAGAGTACGGTTCTGGTCAGCCATTTCACGTTCACCCTGAAGAACATGGATGCTTACAGCTGTCTGGCCATCGGCTGCAGTTGAGAATACCTGACTCTTCTTTGTAGGAATTGTAGTATTGCGGTTGATAAGACGTGTAAACACACCACCCTGAGTTTCAATACCGAGAGAAAGAGGTGTAACATCAAGAAGAAGAACATCCTTAACATCACCAGCAAGAACACCACCCTGAACAGCAGCACCAATTGCAACAGCTTCATCTGGGTTTACGGCACGGCTTCCTTCCTTACCGAAAATGCTCTTTACAATTTCCTGAACCTTAGGCATGCGGCTTGAACCACCAACCAAAAGAACCTCATCAATCTTATCAGGAGTAATTTCTGCATCCTGCATAGCCTTGCGGCATGGTTCACGAGTAGCTTCAAAAAGATGATCTGTCATCTTTTCAAACTCTGCTCGAGAAAGGCTCTTCTGCAAGTGCTTAGGACCTGTTGCATCAGCAGTAATAAATGGAAGGTTAATATCTGCTGTTGTCTGGTTAGAAAGAGAAATCTTTGCATTTTCAGCAGCTTCACGAAGACGCTGCATAGCCATAGGATCACCAGAAAGATCAATTCCTGTATCAGCCTTAAACTGATCAATAAGCCAGTTTACAATGCAACGGTCCCAGTCATCACCACCAAGGTGTGTGTTACCGTTTGTAGACTTAACTTCAAATACACCGTCACCAAGTTCAAGAATAGAAATATCGAATGTACCACCACCAAGGTCGTAAACAGCGATAGTCTTTTCGCTCTTTTCATCCTTATTGAAACCGAATGCAAGAGAAGCAGCTGTTGGTTCGTTAATAATACGCTTTACATCAAGACCAGCAATCTTACCAGCATCCTTTGTTGCCTGACGCTGAGCATCATTAAAGTAAGCAGGAACAGTAATAACAGCTTCTGTTACAGTCTCACCAAGATAATCTTCTGCAGTCTTCTTCATTTTCTGAAGGATGAAAGCACTGATTTCCTGTGGTGAATATTCCTTTGAAGAACCGTTTTCCTGAACTTCAACACGAACATCTGCACCATGATCTTTAATTGTATAAGGAAGCTTTGTTGCTTCACCCTGCAAGTCACCAAATTTATGACCAATAAGACGCTTTACAGAATATATAGTATTCTTTGGATTCGTTACCATCTGGTTTTTTGCAGGAAGACCTACAATTCTGTCTCCCTTTGCTGTAAATCCAACGATAGATGGTGTTGTGCGTCCGCCTTCTGAGTTCTGAATAACTACAGGCTCACCATTTTCCATTACTGCGACACAAGAGTTTGTCGTTCCAAGGTCAATACCAATAATCTTTCCCATAATATGCTACTCCTCTAAATTACACTTAATCTTTTTTTTCCTCTGCTTTTACAGAGCCATCAGGCATAGAAACCATCACTTTTGCGTGACGGATAACCATATCCTTAAGTTTATACCCCTTCAAATATACTGCTTTTAAAACAGGTTCGGCTACAGGATCATTTGAAGAACCGATAGCCTCATGAATATCAGGGTTAAATGCATCTCCTACATTGCCATAAGCAACAAGATTATACTTGTTTTCAAGCATTGATACCAAACCACTGTTTATCATCTTTACACCGTCTGCGATAGTTTTGGGATCTGTAGCTGTTGCAGCCGCTTCTACAGTACGGTCAAAGTTGTCAAGGCTATCAAGCAAATCCTTTAAAAGATTTGTATTTGCATAATCAAAAGCATCCTGTTTTTCCTTAAGCATACGCTTACGGTAGTTTTCAAAATCAGCAGCCCTACGCAAGACCTGATCTTTCAAATCCTCATTCTGCTTTGTAAGTTCTTCAACCTGAGCCTTCAAAAGAGTAAGCTCATCTTTTTCTTCTTCTGCAGAAGCTTCACCTTCAGCCGACTGTTCAGACTCAGCTTCAGCTGATACATTCTGAGAATCTTCTGACACAGTGTTTTCATCAGAATCAGCAGCTACAGCTTCCTTTTCTTCACTTTCTGCATTCTGGTTCTGTTCTTCTTCCATACTCATATATATACCTTAAAAAAATATGATTTTATAAAACAATCTTTTATTACAATGAAAGATAATAAAAGATTGCTATAATAGTCAATAAAAGTTTTTAGAAAAATATAAAAACAAAACCTTCAGTATCTTTTAATCTGTAGGACCACTTGTGTGAACATCTTCATCAACAGCAGACAAAGGCTCATACTCCTTTGCAGTACGCTGATCAATAGGAATATATGGACGTTCTGCAGAAACATTCTTGTATGCAGGGCGGTAAATGCGTCCGCCTGCAACAATTTCCTCAATACGGTGAGCACTCCAACCTGCAATACGGGCAATGGCAAACAGAGGAGTAAACAGTTCCCTCGGAATATTCAGCATTGTATATACAAAGCCAGAATAGAAGTCAACATTTGTACATATTTTTTTAGAATCACCATGGAACTCTGCAAGAATTTTTGGAGCCAGGCGTTCAATTATGCGGTACAGATTAAATTCTTCTTCGCAACCCATTTCTACAGCAAGTTCTTCCGCCTTGTCACGCAACAGAGTTGCACGAGGGTCACTTATCGTATAAACAGCATGTCCCTGACCGTAAATCAAGCCCGTATGGTCAAAAGCTTCTTTTCTTGCAATCTTACGCAAATATTCTGCAATTTCGTTTTCATTGCTCCAATCCTTTACGTTTGCCTTGATGTCATCCATCATTTCAATTACACGTATGTTTGCACCACCGTGACGACGGCCTTTCAAAGAACCAACGGCAGCAGCAACGGCAGAATAAGTATCTGTATCAGCAGAAGAAACAACATGTACCGTCAAAGAAGAGTTGTTACCGCCACCATGTTCTGCATGAAGGATAAGCGCAAGGTCAAGGATTTCAGCTTCAAGGCGTGTATAGCTTTTATCGCTACGGATAAGACGCAGGAAGTTTTCTGCTGTACACAAATTAGGGGACGGATTGTGAATGTACATGCTCTTGCCGTCATAATAACGCCTTTTTGCCTGATATCCATAGGCTGCAAGCGTAGAAAAGCGGGAAATCAGTTCTATACACTGGCGCAAAATATTACCAATGTTTCTGTCTTCAGGATAATCATCATAAGAATAGGAAGCAAGAACGCCTCTGGCAATCTTATTCATAATATCGCTAGAAGGTGCTTTCATAATCATGTCTTCTGTAAAGTTAGGAGGCAGTGTTCTTAAACTGCCAAGAAACTGGTTAAACTCGTCCAACTGAGACTGTGTAGGAAGTTCTCCAAATAATAGAAGATAAACACACTGCTCATAACCGAACTGATGCTTACTTTCAACATCACGAACTATATCTTCAACACTGTAACCACGGTAAATTAATTTTCCAGGAACAGCAACTTTCTTACCCTCGGCATCCATTTCATAGCCTACAACATCACCGATGCTAGTAAGACCAACCAAAACACCGCGACCATCTGCATAGCGCAATCCGCGTTTTACATCATATTTCTGATATAAAGAAGGGTCGATAGGGTCATTGTTCTGAACCTTTATAGACAAATCATTGATAATATCCTTAACATCAACAGCCATATTGCACCTCTTTTTGGGATTGTGAATAAAAATTGAATAATTATACAAAAAATACGCACTTATTGCAATTACATACGCAAAGAGATTTTATATGTTTGTAAATAACTGAATCTTCATAGCAAACATCAACAGAAATCTTGTAATCCCTAGTTGTTCGGAATTTCCGAATAACCGAATTTAAACAAAAGAAATTATACTTTTTGGGGATATTGAGTCTATACTCATCGATTTTCAATAGAAATGCCGTTGATAAAAGAAAAATGTTTATCCGCTGTAACGACAGTCAAATCATACGCCATAGCACATGCAGCTATCCATATATCATTCTCTGGAATTGGATGACCGTTTTGTTTGAGTTGGGCTTTTATTTTGGCATAATAAGGGGCAACAGAAGAATCAGGCTTAATTTCTTCCAGCTCCTTGCAAAAATCATTGTAGACTTCAGCATTTTCTGCTTTTCTGGTAGAACATTCCGCTCCCAAAAGCAGTTCGCCAAGCGTTATGGAAGAAAAACAGATTCGCTCCTCTTCAAAAATGTCGTCAAGGTTGCCTTCATCTTTGATGTAGCGAATGATTACATTTGTATCTACAAGTTTACCATTCATTTTCATCTACCTTGCGACCGTCCGTCACGACTTTTTCAATCAATTCAGAATCTGACTTGCTCACTTTACCGACAAATCTCTTTAGGTTTCGCTTAGGAGGTTCAAATTCATCAAGAAATGTAATAATAAACCTTTGGTTCGTTTTTACAACAACATTTTCTTCTGTTATATAATTCTGTCCGTCAAAATATCCTTTTACAGCCAACATGTTGTACCTCCATTTATTTGTAGTATTATATCATACTTTACCAAAACTTCCATCAAACTTTCTCTCCACAACTTTTATTTCTTCAATTTTATTCTTAACTGGGAAAAATTGACCGCATGTATAAATATAATCTGTCTGGCTATGTATTTGAGCATTTACAAATATTTCATAGATCGATTCTGCAATCTTTTTTTTTAGTTCATCTGTCATCTCTGGTAATGCAGATTGTGAAAACAGTTCATTCATGACGTATGAATTAAAATAACGCCTTGCAGAAGGTGCTAGTTTTAAATATTTTATAGAAGTACCATTGGTATCAGGTGTTATTTCATAACCGTAATTTGCAAGAAATGTATTTTTTTTCAAAATAGTAATTACTTGAGTTTTATTTGATAAAATAAAAACTGAATTTGTAAAGGAAATTTTATCTAAAAGCCCTCCAAGCAATTTGAATTATTTCATTCTTAAAGTTTAGCACTGTTCTGTTTGATAGCATTTGCCAAATATGCCATCAAAGAAATTTGTTCTTCAATCTTCCTCAAAGGTTCAGCCATATTTTACATCTCCGTTAATAATTAATATAGAATAGTTTGTATAAAAATTCATCTAAAGTTCCAGGTTTTATACATGAAAACAGGTGGGTATTTTTTTCGTTCTTCGCGGATCTGCCAGCTTTTACTCTTTTTTAATCACTTTTGCAAGATTTGCTATCATCTGCTTGTCGTGAGGAATGTGGCGGTACATAAGGGTGCGGACATCCAAAAGAATACCGTAGATTTTGTGATAAGGTTTTTCGGCTCTCCGCAGCGGTAGTATTTTGAATCAAGGACAAATATTTTCTGGTTCGATTTTCCGCGATCTGTAATCATAATTGTGTCAGGGCGCAGGGAATTTTGTTTTTCTGAATCAAACTCAAATGCTTTTGAACTTCCATTAAGGCGCCAGTAGACTTTTGGATAAAATTTTTCCTTGTCTTTTTCTCCGTAAACAGAATCTACCAGCTGCTCCCAAATATGATGAAAATTATTCGTGCCGTAGATAAAATCTTTTTTTTTCGCTGGAATTATCAAGATAGTTAATCATATCCAGCATGTTCTTAAAAAGCAAAAGTTCCTTTTCGTTAAAAGTTGAAGCGATTTTTGATTTTATGACAGATGTAAAAAAGTGATGTTTGATTTTTGTATAAAGCCATGCTATTTGTCATAGATTATATGAGAATGAATCCAATTTTTTATATCATCTTTATTCAGTTTTCCAGAAGCAATATTAAAAATCACTTTGCAAGTTCCTTGTACGCTTCAATATTTTGATTAATTAAAGAGTCTGAAACAGAAAAAACTTTTTCATCAGGAACAGTAGAAAACTTCTTTTCGTCATCCAAAACAGTAATAATTACTTTTTTTCCATTGTAATTTTCAAGAGTGTAATCATCTGTTAAAACTGTATTTCCCTGAATTATTCCTGTAGTTGCATACATTTTTCCTGCCTCCTACGAAAAGTATACCATAGAATTGCAAATTTGTCGTCATGTATTATTTAATCAAGAGGTATTATTCAGCATGAGCGACTGTTGATTTTTCCGCTGACTGGAGTTTTTCCCCTAACCTGCACTCATCAGTGAATACAGAAAATCCTTCTGCAAGGAAAGTTTTGTTATGCTCTTTGTAGATATGCTCGTCCATACCTCATATTATATATTTTTGACGCCCCAAGGGTCGAGGTATTAGACCTGTAAAAGGAATAAATGTATGCTCCTCCTGATTTTGCGTTAGCAAAATCGAATCCGTGTGAGTCGCAATCTTTGATTGCTTAACGACATTTTGCTTTGCAAAAGTCGCTGGGGGTCTTAGAGGCTTTGCCCCTAGGAGAAAGGGTTGCGGAAGATGGCTTGTATTCATGTCAAAAATATTTGTATGTGAGCATACGTACTAGAGAAAGTATATGAAGTTCTCCATCATCAGTTTTTTATAAACTAAAAGCAAATCTGGATGAACATGGCATTCTCGGAAACCTGCATAATTACCACGCAATTCATGGTCGTGAGATTTTTCTCCTAATGGTTCATCCATTTGTAATTTTATAACGACGTTTCGGGTATCCAGTTTTTCGGTTTTAGACAGTTTTTTTAATATCGGTCTTAAAACTTCTGGATATGCGGAGTTCACGATTCATGCTCTACCTCAGAAAGAAAATCGTCAAAACTGGAATATGTGTCATATTCGCCGTTTTTTAGTTCTTCAATTGCCAAATCCAATCCATTCTTTGGAGTTTCTGGCTTGGTGAGAAGAAAATCTATGAAATCCATAAGTTCCTGCTGATACTGTGCAGGAATTTGTGCTATTTTCTTTTCTAAAACTTCAAAAGGCATATTCCACCTCCATGGCTTTTTTATTGTAACATAAATCTCATTTTTTTCTATAACAGGCGGATCCAGCATCTTCAATGGCTATTGCCATACAGACTCTTTAAAAGTGATATTTATTAAATATCGACGGTTTAAGAGGGTAATATTCAAATTTATTTAAAATATAGCCCTCTTAAGTTGTAATTACTTCTTTTTGTACATACAATAAAATCAGAAGGTGCATTATGAAATATTACAAACGTGAATCATATTTTGGAGGCCATAAAATGAAAACCATAAACGTAGTAGCAGCAGTAATAATCCGCACAGCCAAAGACGGCACAAAAGAAGTCTTCGCAACCCAACGCGGTTACGGCGAGTGGAAAGGCTGGTGGGAATTCCCCGGCGGAAAAATCGAAGAAGGAGAAAGCCCAGAGAATGCACTTGTACGGGAAATCAAAGAAGAACTTGCCACAGAAATCAGCGTGGGCAAATACATTGACACCATCGAATACGATTACCCCAACTTTCATCTTTCCATGAGATGTTATGAGTGTTCTGTCATAAGCGGAAAACTTGAGCTTTTAGAACACGAAAATGCATGCTGGCTCACAAAAGAAACGCTTCAGTCTGTAAACTGGTTACCGGCAGACGTTACGATTCTAAGCCAACTTTTTCCAAATGAAAAAAATAAGGCACTAACGGAAACCCCATTAGTGCCGAAAAGTAAAAACCTTTCTTATTACATCCTGTCAAGATAAGGAACAAGAACAAGTTGCATTGCACTCTTTAATACTGTAAGCGTACAAGAAGCAAGTGTAAGACGAGCCTGTGCAAGTTTTTTATCGGATTCTGCAATAGAAACAATAGGACAGTCACGGTAGAATGCACTAAAACTCTTGCAGACATCATAAAGATAAGTAGCAATAATACTAGGATCAAGTTCTTCTGCAGCCTTTGCTACCAATGCAGGGTATCTCTGCAAATCCTTTATCAAAGTCCATTCACTTTCATGCGAAAGAAGAGAAAGGCTTTCATCGCTACCGTCAGAAGCAAGACCCTGCTCCTGTGCCTTGCGGAGAATAGAAGCAATGCGTGCTCCCATGTACTGCAGATAAGGACCTGTATTACCATTAAAAGAAAGACTGTCTGCAGGGTTAAACATCATGTCTTTTACAGGTGCAACCTGAAGCAGATAGTAATGCAAAGCTGCGAGAGCAACTTTTTCTGCAACATCATCAGCGTCCCCCACTTCACCATCACGACCACGTTCCTGAATTGCCTTAAGTGCATCTTCATGCAAGCTCTGAATCAAATCATCAGCATCTACAACAGTACCTTCACGGCTCTTCATTCTTCCGCTTGGAAGATTTACAAGACCATAGCTCAAATGGTAAAGCTTTTCAGCCCAGTCAAATCCAAGCTTACGTAAAATATAGAAAAGAACCTTAAAGTGATAAATCTGCTCGCTTGCAACAACGTAAACCATCTGGTTATATGGCCAGTCTTCATGACGCTTAATTGCAGTTCCCAAATCCTGAGTAATATATACGGAAGTACCGTCCTTACGCAAAAGAACCTTTTCCTGATTGTTTCCGTCCTTTCCCTTTCCTGTTACTTCGGTAACATCAATGCGGACAGAACCATCTTCTGCCTTAAAGAAAATGCCCTTTTCAAGTCCCTGTGCAATAACTTCTTTTCCAAGAAGATATGTATCGCTTTCAAAATAAAGTTTTTCAAAACCTACGCCTGTGCGGTCATAAGTTTTCTGAACACCGTTCAATGTCCATTCATTCATTTTCTGCCACAAGGCACGCACATCAGAATCACCACGTTCCCAAGCAATGAGCATTTCCTCTGCCTGAGTCTGTGCTTCTGGATGTGCAGTTTCAGGCTTGTCTTTTTCGCCTTTCAGATACTTGTCAAACTCAACATAGCACTGCCCTACAAAATGGTCGCCCTTTATGCCAAGGCTTTCTGGAGTGTCACCATTTGCTTCATGAAACAGCTTATAGGCAAGCATTGATTTACAGATGTGGATTCCACGGTTGTTGATGATATTCGTGCGGAACACTTCGGCTCCAGCTTTTTTCAGGATGCGGCTTACGCTTTCGCCCAATGCATCATTGCGCATGTGACCAAGATGAAGAGGTTTGTTTGTATTAGGGCTTGAAAATTCAACCATTACTTTTCTGCCGGCAAAAGGCTTGTTTCCGCTTTCGTCGCAAGAACCGTAAGCTTCACCCTGAGCAATGATTGCCTTTAATATGTCAACAGAAGCATTTGCCTTGTTAAGTTTTACATTAACATAAGGGCCTACAGCTGCAAATGTTCCTAAAGATTCTGCTTCTTTTGTAAGATTTTTCTGAATGCAGTCAGCAACGCCTGCGGCAATTGCAGGAGGAGCCATGCGGAATGCTTTTGCAAATGGGAACATTGGTACACCAAGGTCTCCCATTTCTGGCTTTGGTGGGTTTTCTACACGGATTGAGTCTACTGTTATCTCGGTTCCTTCCAAGGATTTTTCTGTCTTAAACTGATTGAGTGCAGCAGCAACTACTGCACGAAAAATTTCTTTCTGATCTGCCATGATTTCATAATATCAGAAATATGGCAGAATATCAACAAAATGACTTTTCAGCCTTTATTTCTTGTTTCTATTGCGGATAAAGTCAAGGAATACTGCAAGCAAAATTACAACCCCCTTAACAACATACTGCCAGAACGAATTGACATTTAAAAGATTCAAGCCATTGTTCAAAAAGCCAATTATCAAGGCACCAATTATTGTTCCGCCTATTTTTCCAGAACCACCAGACATTGAAGTTCCACCAACAACAACAGCTGCAATGGCATCCATTTCCGCACCGTTACCAGCCGTCGGCTGACCAGAATACATGCGAGAAGCAAGAACAACACCTGCAAGACCTGCCATCAGGCCAGAAAATGAATAAATCCAAAACTTTACTTTTTCAACAGAAATGCCTGAAAATTTTGCAGCCTGAACATTTCCACCCACAGCATAGATATGACGTCCGAGCCGTGTATGATTTATCAGTATAGAAGTTGCAATGAGGACAATTATCAAGATGATGACAGGAGTCGGAACAGGTCCGATATATCCGGCACCAATAAACTGCCATTCCTTTGTAACAACACGGACAGGAGAACCTCCTGTGTAAACATAGGCAAACCCTCTTGCAACATTCATGGTAGCAAGAGTTACAATAAACGGAGGAATAGTCGTCTTGCAGATGATTACACCATTTATCATTCCAAAAACAACGCCAACAACAACACCAATAAACAAAGCAACGGGAATTGCCATGCCATGACGAGCAACACATGCAGCCGCCACACAACCTGACAGGGCAATTATTGAACCTACAGACAAGTCAATGCCACCAAGAATGATTATCATTGTCATTCCACATGCAAGGTACAAGTTTGTAGAAAGCTGTCGAAGTACATTGAACATGTTCTGCCGAGTAAGAAATGCTTCTGACGTTGCAGGATTTATGGCAAGAAAAAGGTACAGCACGGCAAAAGCCAAGATGATTCCAAGATTTTCCTTAAAATATGTGGTCACACCTTTGACCAGTCTTTCATTTTTTATTGTATTAGTCATAATTTGTCTCCTTATTACTCCGCAGTCGCAAGAGCCATTATCCGTTCCTGAGATGCCTCTTCATGATTAAGGCAACCTTTTACAGTTCCACCAGCCATTACATAAACTCTATCGCTCATGTTTATTATTTCAGGTAGCTCCGAAGAAATCATAATTATGGATATGCCCTGCTTTACAAGCGAATTCATAATGGCATATATTTCTGCCTTTGCACCAACATCAATTCCGCGAGTAGGCTCATCAAGAATAAGAATTGAAGGCTTTGTTGCAAGCCAGCGGCTTATCATGACTTTCTGCTGGTTTCCACCAGAAAGATAGTTTACAGGCTGATCAATAGAAGCTGTCTTCGTATGCATCATGCGGTTATATTCTCTTGCAATGTCACCTTCCTTTTTGCCATCAAGAAAAATTCCTTTTATGAACTGGGACAAAACTTCTATTGTCGAGTTATATTTTACGCTCTGCACATGATACAATCCTTCCAACTTACGGTCTTCGGGAACAAGGGCAAGTCCATGCTCCATAGCCTGCACCGCTGAGTGGAAATGTACAGACTTTCCGTTAATCTCTATGTTACCACTATACTTTTTGCTCAATCCAAAGATTGCCTGCATGGTTTCACTACGGCCAGCACCAACCAGACCTGCAAAACCAAGAATCTCACCCTTTCGCAGTTCAAATGACGCATCCTTTACCATACCACCGTCATTCAGATGCTCTACACGCATAACAACATCACCGCTGTCAGAAAAATTTCTGACATAATACTGTTGCAGGCTTCGTCCAACCATCTTTGAAATCAAATCATCTTTTGTTATATCTTTTATTATTTCGGTACTTACATACTGACCATCACGCATAACAGTTACACGGTCACACACCTCCCACAGTTCGCTCATCTTATGGGAAATATATATTATGCCGACATTTTTTTCTGTAAGAGACCGCATTATTTTAAACAGGAATGCAACTTCCTTGTCAGAAATGGATGATGTAGGTTCATCCATAACAAGAATGCGGGAATTAAGAGATATGGCCTTAATAATCTCAACCATCTGCTGCTGTGCAATTGTAAGGTTGACCATAAGCGTATCTGGAGTAAAATTCATGTTATAAGTCTCCAGCAGTTCCGCGGTATCCCGATTCATTTTTACCTTATCAACAAAAATACCGTTCATAGGCTCTCTGCCTAAAAAGATATTTTCTGCTACCGTCATATATGGAACCATAACAAGTTCCTGATGGATAACGGCAATTCCATTTTTATGGGCATCAAAAACACCGTTTATTTCAGTCTTTTTACCATCTATAAAAATTTCTCCCTTGTCAGCTTTATATATGCCGCCAAGTATTTTTATAAGCGTAGATTTTCCGGCACCATTTTCTCCCAGCAAGGCATGCACTTCTCTTGAGCGTAACTCAAAGTTCACATCTTTCAGTGCATAGACCCCAGGGAATGTCTTATCAATGCCTTTCATTTGCAATAAAACATTCTCACGCATCAACTCTTCCTCTGGATAAAAATAAGAATGTGGAACATAGAGAAAGATCAAGCAGAAACTCCTGAAGGCAGAACTTTTCCCTACTTCCACAAAACTCATAGCAAAGCATACTGTACAACACAGCACGAAAGCGTTGGAGGCCGCTTTCTAACAACTATCTCTCCGAATGTCATTAGAAATTACTGCCAGCCGTCAATTCCATACTGAGATACATTGTCTTTTGAAATAAAGAATGTAGGAACAGGATAGCGAGGATCAACTTTTTCTCCAGCCTTAATCTTGTACATAAGTTCTACAGACTGTTTGGCAATATTAATTGGAGACTGTGCACCCGTACCCTCAATCAAAGAGCTGGAACTTGAAAGTTCTTTCTTTATGTCAGGAGAACCGTCAACACCATAGATTTTTGTATTCTTAATGCCAGCAGCATTTGCAGCAGCAAGTGCACCAAGAGCTGTAGGATCATTACCACCGAAAATAGCAACTACATTAGGATGAGCCTGAAGCAGGTCTTCCGCAATTCCCATTGAAACCTGAAGGTTTCCCTTTGCATCCTGCTGAGCTACAATATTAAATCCATGACCTTTTATTGCGTCAAGGAATCCGTTTGTTCTGTCAACAACAGAATTCATGGTAGGGGAATCCAAAACAATAATATCGCCACCATTAGGGCATTTTTTAACAAGATCTTCTCCACAGACTTTACCAGCATTGTAGTTGTCTGAACCTGTATAGGTTGTAACATACTGAGCCATGTCTGCTACTTCAGTATCAAAGTTTACAACAGGAATTCCAGCACTCTTAAGCTGATCCAGAGCAGGAATTATGCCTTCCGCCTCTGCAGGGTTAAGGAAGAATCCGTCAACATTCTGAGCAATGACATCTTCTACCTGCTGAATCTGACGTGTTACATTATTAGCAGGGTCTACAGAAATCAGTTTATCACCGCGAGCTTCAACTTCTTCTCTGATAGTCTTTTCAATAAGAACAAAGAACGGGTTTGACTGATCCATACACGTAAAGCCAAATTTATAATGCTTTTCACCAGAAGCATCAGAACCAGCCTTAGCTTTCTTTCCACCACCATTGCAAGAAACCATGCACACTAAAGAAACCGCAGCTGCAAGAAGAGCTGCCGCCTTAACGATTTTTTTCATACTAAGTCCTCCGTTTAATCGGTTTTTATAGGATTAGTATATAAGCCTGAAAAGCAGCCAGCAAGTGAAGTTTGTCATTACTTTTACATGACAAATGTCATCTGGCAAGCATATCCATGACATTTTGCTGAAGCAGGCGCAGCGCAATGTCTGCATCCTGACGTTCTTCTATGATGCGAAGGATTTCGCTGTCGGCGGCAGCCATTACTTGTGCATAAACAGGAAATTTTGGAGCAGCCACACCGCGATCAAGGATTTCAGAACTTAACCCAAAGATAGAGTCTTTGCTTTCATGAGACAGCTGCGATGCAGAAATAATTCTCAAAGGAGACGTTCCCTGCCCCATGCCATTTATGTCTTTCTGCACCGTCAAATCATGGACAAGAGTCTTAAGAAGCTCATAAGAAAGTTTCAGTTTTCTAGTTTTTGAATTAATGCCAAGCATAAGAGTACTTACTTCTGATACATTTCCACCAGAAATTCCTGCCGGCATTGGCAGACATCCCCACTCGTATGAAAAATCTTTGTAAACTTTATAGGGATAAGAAATGTATGTGCAGAACTGGGCATACGTCATAGGCATGAACGCAACCTTTCCCGCATCAAAATCGGCAGCTGTAAAACGGCGATCACCAGAATGTTCTTTTATGCGCTGCATAAAGCGGACTGCTTCTACCGTACGAGGATCCGAAAGGAAGGATTTTGTCCCAGACTCATCAAATAGCTGGACGCCGTTTGAATACACTGCATCCTGCCATGTATAACCGTACATGCCAGTCTTAGTACACAAGTCATAAAAATCATTCCATGTCCAATCCCTGGCAGGCATATCAAGATTATGATTTTTCAGCAGAGTCATGTTTACAGCCATAAGCATATAGTTGGCCTGATATGGAAGGGCATATTGACGCCCCTGAAACTCACCGGCGTCCCACGAAGGTCCAAAATATTCCCATCGCTTTATGGAACCATCCAATGCAATCACCGAGGTAAGATTTTTTAATATTCCATTTTTAACAAGCATGGCAAAACGATTTTCCGGTATAAGGAATACATCAGGAGTTTTTCCTGACAATATCTGTTCGGAAAGCCATTCATCATAGTCAGACTTTCGAATTCCAGAATAATAATGTACTTTTACACCAGGATGAGACGCTTCAAATATTGATATGGCTTTATCCACCGTATGGTAGCTGTCTCCGTTGGCAACATTCCAGTTACTTCCAGCAAACATTCCAAGCTCAACAACAACATCACGCCTGTAGTTTTTTAACACAAGAATTGCTGCCATTATTAATGAAAAAGCACAAAAAACAAAGATAGAAAGCTTTATTGAAAACTCTTTTAACGATTTCTTCATATCATACACTCAAAGACATTTGCACAGCCCATATTGCAAGCTGAGTCCTGTCACGAAGTTCAAGCTTGTCCAAAACAGTGCTTATATAATTGCGTACAGTTCCTTCTGATAAAAAAAGGGAGCTTGCGATTTCTTTGTTTGAAAGCCCCTTTGAAACAGCCCTTACAATCTTCCATTCAGTTTCAGTAAGATTCTCAACTTCTTTTGAAGGTTCAACCAATGCATTCCCTTCATTTGCCATTTTATAAAAAAGTTGAAGAACCTTGCTTGCTATATCAGGATTGATCATGGCCTGACCGCTGTATACGGTCTTTATGGCGGCACTTAACTGGTCAAGGGCAATTCCTTTCAAAAGATAGCCGCTTGCACCATATTTCAGGGCATTGTATACATAATCGTCATCATCAAAAGTCGTAAGGATAATTATTTTTATCTTAGGAAATTTTTGCTTTACAAGATTCGTACATGCAACTCCGTCAAGGATCGGCATTCGTATATCCATCAAAATAATGTCAGGCTCATTCTCAGCAACAGAATCCAAAACTTCCTGCCCGTTACCAGCAATTCCAGTAACAATAAACTCACCTTCATTTTCCAAATAGAGTTTTAAACTTTCACGAATCAGCTGCTGGTCATCAGCTATAAGAACTTTTATCATCGTCACACCTTCCCTTTGCCATTACGGACAGGCATTACCACCCTTACAGTAAAACCATCCTGAGAATAAAAATTCACAGTTCCTCCGAGCATTGCTACACGTTCCCTCATATGAGTAGTGCCAAAGCCGCTTTCAAATTTTTCACATCCAATTCCATTATCAGAAATAATCATGAGTAACCCTTCTTCACATTCTGAAATCTGAATGTCAATTTCAGAAGCATGACCGTGGCGGATTGCATTCGTTACACTTTCCTGAACAACTCTAAACACAGTATTGCTTTCATCCCCATCCATTCCAGACAATTCCATTGAGCACCTGTAGCGAATGACAATACCTGTTGCAAGCCGTGTCTTTTCAAGCATGTCATTAATCTGCGTTCCCAAAGGAGATGTATCATCAGATTCCTGCAAAGCCCTGACAGAGCGGCGAATATCGGCAATGCCTTCTTTTGCCACTCCAGAAATTACTTTCAGCTGGCTCTTTGCCGCCGCAGGATTCACATCCATAATGGCGAGGCATGTGTCAACTCCCACAGAAATCCCTGTAAGGGAATGTCCTACTGTATCGTGAATTTCCATTGCTAGCCTGTTACGTTCACGGGTTTCGCCCATGCGTTCCTTTATGTCTGCATATTCCCGAAGCTCACTGTTAGCATTCCTCAGCTTTGCGTAAAGATTTCGAATTTCATCTATGGTACTTTTCTGTCTGCGGATTACTTCAATGCAAAAGATAACAAAACAAAGAAAATTCAAATCCCTCATAATGTAATACATAAAGAACAGCTTCTGCTGCATGTTCCTTTCATAAAACAGAAAATAATTGCGGACAGAAAACAAAGGCATATAAACGCTTATAAGGTCATAATTGCACAGCATGTATAAAAAAGACCCCAAAGACATTATAAGGAATTTTCTGTTGCTCTTTATATGATATATTATATTTGCAAGAGTCCACAGTATGAATCCATTGGTGTTAAAATCTGTTACAAGAACTATTATGACATTAAGCAGAGCATCTACATAAAGGGTAACAGCCGTTACAATACGTACATGCCTTGCAGACAGCTGCCTCATGGCAAATGTAAGAAACATTGCAGCACACAGCAATATAGTATACGCAAACAGAGCCTTAGGATTCTGCGGAACTATTTTAACAGAATACAGAAGTTCCGCACTACGACCTGTCATACAGGCAAGACTTGAAGCTGCAAAAATGACAGCTGACATAAAAATGCATGCAATCACGTTCAAACCAAGCATAACATAGCGGAGTCCAAGAAGATTTACATTATGACGCATGTTTTTTCCTCCGCTCACTGCCAGCTCATAAGTGTAAGGGAATCTATAGTATCTTTAGAAAGCAGCTTAACAGGAACAATTATAGTATCATCAACGTAATTCCCTTCAAGATATCTGTATGCAGCAGATACCGCCTTAAATGCGATTTCTGACGGATATTGAGCAGCAGTCGCTTCCATCAGCCCCTGATTAACCATCATTTTTCCAGAAGGGGAACCATCTATGCCATAAACAAGCTGTCCTGACAATACATTGTTATTCTGCATGGCAGCCAAAGCCCCAAGAGCAGAAGGATCATTGCCTCCGAACAAAACATCAAAGCCCAGATGCAAATCTAAAAATTTCTGCATTTCAACCATAGTTTCATGAAGCAAAGTTGTTCCAGAGGCAGTGTAAATTATTTCATAGGGGAACGATAATGCATCGAGTGTATCAGTAAAACCTTGATAACGGGAACAAGTTGAACTTATTTTGTTATCATACATAACTACAATGCGGGCTTTATTGCATTTTGAAGCAACATCCCTTGCAATCAGGACTCCAGCCTCGTAATTATCTGAAATTACAGTAGAAACAGGTCGCGTCTGTCCGTAAATTTCCGTATCAACCGCAATGAACGGCACGCCTCGCCTGCGACATTCCTTAAGGGCAGGCTCTACATTACGCCCATCTACAGGGTTTACAAAGATAAAATCGACCCCCATATCAAGCATATCCAGAATCTGCTCATTCTGTTTTTTCTGACTGCTTGCAGGATCCCGAGTAATAAGCCTGTCGCCATTTACTTCTATAAAATTTTCTATAAAAGCATTTAGAACCTCAAAATACTGGTTATCCATAGTCATATAAGTAGAACCGAATAAAAGAGGTTTTTTGTCCAATACGAATACAGGTTTTAACCAAAAAACAAGAACAGCAATCATACCAGCTACAGCTGCAACAAGTAAAAAGGTTGAATATATTGCATTCCTTTTTCTTCGGTTAAACATATTTCTGTTATATCATGGGGATTAAAAAAAAGCAACAAAATCACAAGACAAAGGATATTACGGAAATATTTTTATCGTGCAAAAAAACAAGATAGAATTTCGCATAGACAAACAGAATCAAATAGCCTATCATATCTACATGAACACTGATGAAGTAATTATAGATGACATTTTCATAATAAACAAAAAGGCGAAGCATACACTGTCAGAGTGTCTTTCATTCTATTCAAAGGATATACTCAAACTTTTGGCAGCTACAAAAAATGCAAGTGAAAATTCTGACATTCTAACTCTCAAAAAAACAGAAATTATAGCTGAACTTGAAAACTACATCCCTGAAAAATTCCTCTATGCATTCAGATTCTGGGATATAAACGTCTTTAAAGTGTTCCACCTCCTATACTCAGACGACGACAAATTTAATGAAGCCATCAGAAAAAACCTTAAGGAGACCGTAGGAGAAGAGTTTATCGAAGAAATGCAGCAAGATGCAATGAAACTCCTCTTTACAAGTGGGTTCATCTTTGCATTCAAAACACCGTCTTCAAAGGAAGTTGAAATTGTCATTCCAGATGAAATTTATGACCTGATTCCAAAACTGTACGACAGTATCAATATCAACGGAAAAAAGATGATACCAGGAAACTTAGATATGTTTCCAGAGTACGCAAAAACACTTGCTTCACTGTACGGAGTGTGTACTCCAGAAGTTTTCATGGAAATTTTCAACAGGGATTTTCCTGAGACAAAGATAAAGGATACAGAGGAATGCATTATATTAATGAAGCAATGCGTAAGTTCCATAATGCCTTGCCGTTTTTTCCAAGGCAAACTTATTGACATGTCAATTACAGAAGACTTCATGATTGAGGCAGTGGAATTCAGGCGGAATTCTTTAAAACCGCACATTCCCTCAAAAAAAGAACTGGCATTACACCAAGACCTCGATGATTATGACGAAGAAAACCGTTACATTGAAGCATTTGCAGAATTGCTCTGTAATCTATTCAATGACGATGAATACGGATATACGTTCCTGTTTGACAATCTGAAACTCATTAAGATAGGAACTTCCCCTGAAGCATTTTTGGCACCACTAATTGATAATTTAGGAAATCACATTGACAGCAAGACTCAGAAAGCTCTCTTCGATGCGTACGAAAAGATACGGAAAAACTGCCACATGTGGGACAAATGGGGCAATACGGACACAAATGCAGAAAAAAACAGGCTAGATGAAAAGCCTGAAAAAAAGATACTTTACAGTGACCGATGGCTAGAAGACCTAAAAAAACAGAGGGAAGAGAAAAGCCGCGTAAAGCTTACGGAAGACTGCCAGATTCCTTCTGATGCAGAGATTGCAAGCCTCATGAAAACATTTGACGACTACTGGGGTGGAGGCGACAGGGAACCTGTCTGGTACAAAAACGAATACAGCAATTCCTCAATAAGGAAGATGTACAAGAAACTCTATAAAAAATACAGTTTAGAAATGGAGTCTTTTGGAACAAAGCTGAACGCCTTGCTCTTAGATCAGCTAATATCGTCAGTTTACCACGAAAATCATGGTGACGGGGAATTCGGAAGGCAGAAATGGCGGTATTCGGCTTTTGAACCTGTAAAGAAAATAAGAAAAAACGTGTTTCTTTGCCTTCGCACCGATGGCACTCCATTTTTTCTTTACAGTCCAATGATTGACAAGCTCTTTGATGAAGGAATTTCAGCCTGCATTTCAATAGTTATCGACATGAATGGCTGGTACTGTACATACGGTCCAATTCTGACGTGGCTGGCATTCCGACCTACAGATTTTGAAATTCTTGCAGAAAGACTAATGCCCGGAACTTACAGGGAAAAAGGACTTTCCGCTGTCATTCAGTCAAATCCTTTTCCTTTTTGGCTCGCATACAAAGACAGAGAGATTCTGCCGGCCTATGAAGATGAAACACACCTTCTTGCATGTGAGGCAAGAGGACGCTTTAAAAACGGAAAGATACCAGCCGTACTAAATGAATGGGAGCATCAGGAATTTGGAAAATATGAAAGGTGGGAAATCTTGGATGTGTCCCAATTCAAGGGTGTGACATTGTATCATGACAAAAACAGTGATACGATTCTGTTGGTATCCTTTTCAGAAGAAAGCTTTGACAGGGCATTTAAAACCCTGGCGGACTTCTTTGATGAAAAGACACTGAAGGTTGAAAAATTCTCCAAGCAAATGTCGGATATTCTGGATAGATATCCCGTAAAGGGCATAGCCACATGTAAAGTGGAAGCTTTCTTTGACAGGATGACTCAGTAGTTCTCAGAACAAAGCGTCCAACCTGCCTCGAAAGCGGTGCAGACAGAGAGTACCGAAAAAGGATAGCTCACTTTGAACAGTATTTGATGGAAAAATCTAAAAAATATGTTAATATATAAGAAACAGAAGGTTTATATGACAGCTGTAAAGAGGCAAGCTTTTTCCATGCTAGAAACTCTATCTGATGAAAGTGTGGTCTATATCCTCAAAATTCTTGAAGGTCTGCAAGGATTAGAACAACAAAAAACTTACAGCAAAGAGTTTCTGATATCCAGCAAGGTATCAATTGTGCAGAACACGAACTCATCGAGGATATCTGATGAAAAAGATATGGCATGATAAAGATTGGGATGAATATTTGGATTGGCAACAACAAGACAAAAAGACATTAAAAAAGATAAATGCTCTCATAAAAGATATAGTGGTAAACCAGAACCTTTAAAAGAAAACCTTACAGGTTTTTACAGCCGTCGCATAGATGATGCAAACAGACTTATATATACAATTACAAATGGAATTCTAGAAATAGTTTCCTGCAAAGGACATTACGGGGATAAGTAACAAACAATATGTCGAATTATCTCCATTTTCCTTTGAAAATTAATTATTTATATTTAAATACTGAGTGTATCTCAGCCTTATAAATGAGAACTTTAACAGGAATCAGGTTCAAGCAGAATTTCTTTTGGGAACACCGCAGTAATGTGACTGTCTCTTTATTTTTCTAACGGCTTGCATTTTTAGGCATGAGCATATAAGATTATTGAAAATGTCAGCTAAGAAAAAAACAAAACGAAAATCTCCCAAAATACTTCTTGAAAAGAAAAAGGTATTCATCCTTACAAGTGCAATAACAATATTGTGCATTCTTCTTCTATTTATAAATACACTTTTTGGGTCTGAACCACAGCCTGCAAAACCTGTTGCACCACCAAAACCAGTACAGACAGAGAAGACTTTAAATACAGCCAAAAAAGATCCTGTTGCACCAAAGCCTACTGTTAAAACACAAGAACCAGTAGAAAAACAGCCACAGGCAAAACCACAAGTAAACACCTGTCCGTATGACATTCCACAAGCAGAAAAATATAAGAATTTGATAATTAGTAAGTATGGCAAT
>CAMVHR010000049.1 GCA_947167345.1 uncultured Treponema sp. | reverse complement strand
ACTTACAAAGAGAATGCATCATGGAACAGCACTCATCACTCAAATCTTCAAGATTTTGAATTACAGAAATCATGTTGGCATAATTGTTCCGGTCATTGTGATTCGCAGTTGGAAGACGTGAACATTTTTGAAGGAAGTAAGAAATTTCGTGATTCATCTCATCAACATATTCTTCCTGAAAATTCATTTCTTCTGCCAAAGACTCCAGAGAATCTTTATTTTGATTAAGCCCTTGATTCAGATAATCCATCATCTCCATTACGCGACCGGCCATTTTTGTAATTTCTTTCTGAACCTGAAAAACATACAAGTCTGTACTGACATGATTTTTTGGAAGGATGATTGGAATTTTATAATGGGCATCTTTTTCTTTCTGGCTTTCATGAATCACTTTTTCTGTTATAGAAGCAATCTGCTTTACGAAAGGCAGAAATAATACTGTCGCTGAAATATTAAAAACCGTATGAAGCATGGCAATGTGACTTGTGATATTTTGGGCAGGCTGACCCGGAACAATAAAATCAATCAGATTTAAAAAGGGCTGAAAGAAAATCAGTGCTAAAAGAGTACCTGTAACATTAAAAGCCACATGGACAGCGGCAGTACGTTTTGCATTCACGCTTGCACCGAAAGATGACATAACCGCATCAACTGTAGAACCTATGTTGCTTCCTAAAACCATTGCAGCCCCAAGCTCCCAGGGAAGAGAGCCGTTTGCCGACATGGTAAGTACAATCGCTGTTGTAGCAGAGGAAGAGTGAATCAAGGCCGTAAAAACAGTTCCGATCAAAACTCCAATCAAAAGACCAGCAAAATTCAAATCCTGAAATTTCTGCAAAAAGCTGACAGACTCAGGCTTTAAATTCATGGAAGTTTTGAGCAGTCCCAGAGCCATGAATAAAAGCGCAAAGCCCATGAAACAATCAGAAAAATTGTGGATCTTAAGCTTTTTAAAATATTTGAGGATAAATCCCAAACCAAACAAAGGAATGGCCGCCGCTTCTATACTAAAGGAAAAACCAAAAAGAGAAACAATCCAGGCCGTAACTGTGGTTCCGATATTTGCGCCAAAAATAATTCCAATAGCCTGAGTAAGATTTATAATCTCGGCATTTACAAAACTAACCACCATTACAGTAGTCGCGCCAGAAGACTGAATTATTGCTGTAACCGCAAGCCCAGTGAGCACAGCCGTAAATCGGTTCCCGGAAATCTTATGAAGCAAAGATTGCAGGCTGCTTCCAGCTCCTTTTTGAATACCATTCGAAAGCATCTCCATTCCAAAAAGCAGCAGGCAAAGAGAACCAATAAATCCTAAAATCTGGCTTAATACAGTTATCATGCTTTTACTATAACCATAAAAAAATAAAAAATATAGTTGCTTTGTGTAAATTATATGTAAATTCTGGAAGTGACAATTATTTTAATTTCCGATATAATATTCTCTATGTTCAGACCAATGAGAAGATTCAAGCAGCAGATTGCGGATAGCGAATGCAAAGAAATTTTGAAAAACGAAAAACGAGGAGTTCTTTCACTGCTCGGCGATGGCGGCTATCCTTACGGACTTCCCCTTTCCCATCTATACAGCGAAGAAGACAATAAGATTTATTTTCATGGCGCAAAAGAAGGGCACAAAATCGATGCCATCAAAAATTATGACAAGGCAAGCTTCTGCGTTTACGATTCAGGCTACCACAAGGAAGGGGAGTGGGCTCTGAACATCAACAGTGTAATTGTCTTTGGAAAAATCCGTTTGGTGACCGACGAGGAACTGGCCCGCAAAATCTGCACAAAACTTGTTCAGAAATTCACAGACGACCAGGAATATCTTGAAAAAGAACTCAGAAATGCCCTTCCCCGTGTTCAGTGCCTGGAACTTGAAATTGAGCACATGACAGGGAAACTGGTGAACGAGTCGTAATCTCTGCTGGTATTTGTTCTCAAACCAAAGTTTCTTTCACAGTAAAAAGAAGACTATGGTGGACTTTCCGATATCTTAAAAAAATACTATTATATCATCTATGAATGAAAACTTGATTTTTGAAACTGAGCGGGAGATTTCTTCTGCATTTATTGATTCATCTGTTCGGATGGGAGTGGCTCAGTCTGTTTTACTTGTACAGGATAATCTTACTGAGAGTTTTAATGCAATGGACTGTGATGGTGTAATTTACCGCGAAAAGTTCAATGCCTTCTGGGTATTCACAAAAACAAAAGTTCATTTTGAACGTCGTCCAGACTGGCGCGAAATCATTACAGCCCGTACATTTCCTATTGATAATCTTGGAATGAGAACTCATGTTAATACACAGTTCCTTGATAAAAAGGGCAATACTCTTCTTGTTGCAAATCAGGAAGCCTGTGTTTTGAGTCTGGAAAATCATCGGCCGCTAAAAATAACAAATCTTCCATATCCAAAAGAGAATTTCCCGGAGGCTGTTTTTAACGAGCCGTTCGAACGATTCCCTTCTGATTTTTCTGATGATGAGTTTATCTTTGAGCAGCAGATTCGTTCCTCTCAGATTGATATGTCGCATCACATGAATAATATAGAATATATTAAACTTGCCCTTTGCGTATTCTCGGATGATTTTCTGCAGTCTCACGAAATTACAGATCTTGAAGTTCATTATACCGGAGAAAGCAAAGAAGGACAGCTTCTTAAGGTTTACAAAAAAGAAGACTCAGAAGTCCCAGGCAAAGTTTATATTCACATTAAAGAAAACGACAGATGTGTTTTTGAATGTTGTGTGAAAATTAAATCCGCTCTTTAATTTACCGCTTTTTTTGTGAGTCACCATCTTAAGCCAGATAATTTTTAACTTCTGCTACACTTAAGACCTTGCCGCTCGAAACAATCTTATCATTCATTGCAAGAGCAGGCAGACTCATAATACCGGTTTCCATAATCACTAATCCTTACAGCAACAATTTCCTGCAGATTTTTTCGTGGTAGAAGTTTTACATGTGAACTCGGATACAGCACTTTTAAACTCCGAGAACTTTTCGCCGTTTATTGAATAATAAGTCCACTTGCCTTCTTTTCGTGAATTAACAAGATTGCAGTCTGTAAGAATCTTCATGTGGTGAGAAAGCGTGGGCTGCGTGATATTAAAAGCATCGAGAATTTTACAGCCACACAATTCTCCGCCGGTCAGCATTTTAATAATCTGAAGGCGGTTTTCATCTCCCAAAGCCTTGCAGATAAGAGCCATTTTTGATTCATTCATGTGCAACCTCATATTGATATTTATCTATATGTCTTATCATAATTAATACATAGATGATTGTCAATATGAAAATATGCTTTTATCTATAAATCTATAAGTCCTCGTTTTATTTTATCAATATTAGTAATCCTTCAGCTTCATTATGAACGCTTTTTTGGCATCTCCATCAAAGCCAAGACTTTTGTAAAACTGATGGGCTTCTTTCCTAAAGCTTGCACTTTCCAAAATTACCTTGTAACAGTTTTTCTGGCGGGCAAATTCAATTGCCCTCTCCATGACTTTTTTCCCGAGCCCCTGTTTTCTATAATCTTTGTCAGTCACCACATTTTCAACAAAACAAAATGAACTTCCACAACGGGTAAGATTTGGAACAATAATGCACCAACAGGTTGAAACGACTTTTTTGCCATCAACCACACCAAAGTATTTTATGTCCTTGTTTCCTTCGATTTTCGATTTCCAGATTGCACGAGCTTTTTCTTCCGTAAAATTTTCATCGATTCCGTCCAGCTGCTCATAAAGTTTTAAAAGAGACTCCAGATCTTCTTCATTCAATTCCCTGACTTCCATATTTATATTTTTTTATATTCCTCCTTAAAAAAATTCTCTTTTTCGCCTTCCATTTTCTGCATCCAGAGGTGTCATTTAAAACCCATCTGACTTTACGCCTCCGGCATTTTGTCTCTGGCAGATTTTATATCGAAAGCTGCTCCAAAATAAAATCAAGATATTCTTTTGTGGAAGCCATTACAATCCATCCCTCATCTTGTATTATACAACTGTATTGTCATAATTCAAAGGCTTTTAATACTAAGCTTTGTCATAAGTCTGCCATACAAAATAAGCAACCTTCAGATTCTGAAATGAAAGAACTTACAAAACTGAACACATAGGATTGGCTGAAATAGGAACACTAACTTTTTATTTTTCCGATTTTCTGCTATACTCAAAAAACTTGTTTTTGGGCGATTATCGGGCATTTTCAATCAGGAGGCAACAATGTTCTGGAACAAAATAGCAGGTTTATACGATTTATTTGAAAACATTTACAACAAGAAGGTTTATATCGGCACGGGAAAGAAAGTCGCAGAATATATAAACTCTCAGGACGAAGTTCTTGAATGTGCCTGCGGAACTGGGGCAATCAGCATATACATTGTAGAAAAATGCAAAAACCTCATTGCAACCGATTTTGCAGAAGGAATGCTCAAACAGGCTTCAAAAAAATGCCGTCATTTCAAAAATGTTACTTTCCAGAAGGCTGATATCACAAAACTTGATTTTGCCGATGCCTCTTTTGATAAAGTCGTGGCAGGAAACGTCATTCATCTTCTTCCAGAACCGGAAAAAGCTCTTGCAGAACTTAAACGCGTCACAAAACCAGGGGGAACTATCATCGTCCCGACATACATCAACATGTCAAAAGGAAGCGGAACAGTTGCCGTAAAGTTCATTGAACTATTGGGCGCAAACTTCAAGCGTCAGTTCGATTTTGAATCCTACAAGCTCTTCTTTGCCGACATGGGATATTCTAATGTCACTTACGAAGTTGTTGACGGCAGAATGCCTTGTGCTCTAGCCATCATTAAAAACCAAATAGGTAAATAAGGACAGGCAGCACAGCAAATTGGCTGTTCCGAGGCCGAAATTGCAAAGACTCTTTCATACAAAACCAAGCATGATTTCCCGCGACCAGGTTGAAGCAATCACCGGCTTTGCTCCCGGCGGTGTCTGCCCTTTCGATGTCTGCAAGGACTGGGAAGAATAGAAAAATCGTCAGCTTCGCTGCCGCCGGGCTTTGCGTTACCCAAACATCTTCATCTGCAAAGCGAACTGAAACATTTGTCTTACCGTTTCGTCGGTGTATAAGATTATTTCATTTTCCATGCTTTTTTCCTGCGTCTCCTATTTTTTACGCTTTTTCTGTCAGTTTCTCGTACATTTTGAACAACTCCCCCACACATTCGGCCTCGGTCACTTTTAGGGAAAAACCGTAGGCTTCCATTACGGCCCTGTCATTTTCCTTGTGGGCTTTGTTAAGCTCTGGGTAAAGCAGAAGATTGGAGTACATTTCGCCGAGGGATGAGTCCGGGTACTTTGCACGAGCGTCAAGAATAGCTTGGGCAGTTTTTTCAATTGATAATTTAGAATTGATAATTGACAATTTTTCTTTTTCGGAAAGCTCAGTTTCAATTATCAATTTTCCATTTTCAATTTGGAAAGGCCACGGAAAATTGTTATAGACGATATCTTTTGAATAACGATAACGAGTTTCCAATCTTCCGCAGACTGCCCTCATCCATGCGTTGTGGACGTTGGATGTAAGGACTCCGAAATCGTAGAGGGTGGCGTTGGGAATAATGTGAGCTGAATCGCTTGTAAGAATATCCGGTGTTAAAAATCCCATTGGAATATAATTTCTTTTTTCAGATGAAACTCTTGGAATTATGATATATGTCGATTCCGGGAAATTTTCAACATGGAATCTTGTCGGGGTTTCCGCCAGTTTTTGAGTCGGTTTGCTTGAGCTAGAGCGTCTGAATTCTTCAACTGCTTTTATTCTTTTCATAACTTCCGGCATTTTGACAAGTTCGCTGGGATTTGCTTTTCCCACAAACAAGCAGTAGCGAAAATAGCGGTTTATAAATTCATCCGAACCAACCCACTTTCTAAAGAGCTTTTCTGACTTAGGCTCTTTTTTGATAAACTCCTTCATTTCATCTTCTGCAAAAAGATAGTTGCCGCCGTCAATGGGCTTGTTTCCTATTCCGATTTCCGGGACATCGCACAAAGGTTTGCTCCTGCTTTCGATAAAAATGTTCGGAGCATCCAGCAGATAGGCATTTATGTTTTTTGCCTCAACAAAAGTGGTGTCGGTAGTGTAAATGTGTTTTGTAGAATGAGATTCCGAATCAAGTTCGGAATGACCGTCATGCTGAACTCGTTTCAGCATCTCTTTTGAATGACTGAACCCCATAATCACGCAATGAACATGGGCTTTTTCCGTGCTTTCGGAATCCCAGCGGAATGTTCTGTAGGCAAAGTCAAGCTGTATTCCTTCCTCAAACAAGGGCTTAAAAAGAATGGCCGGCTGCTCACCTTGCGTAATTGAATTGGTAGAAACCAAAGCGCATTTTGTATTTGTTCCTTTTATCAAATCCGCACATTTTTTGTACCAGCAGGAAACATAATCAAGATTCCCGACACCTTTGAGTTTTTCCCCAAAAACAGAAATGACATCTTTTTTCTGCTCTTCATTCATAACCCTTGCACCCAAAAAGGGCGGGTTTCCGATGATATAAAGAAATTCCGAATCAAGTTCGGAATGACAGGCAGGAGTAAACACTTCCTTCCAATCAACTCTAAGTGCATTTCCTTCCACAATATTGTTGTAGGTTTCCAGAGGGAAAAATTCGGCTTTGGAATTAACGCTTGAAGGCAGTTCAAGAAAAGTCTGGGCTTCTGCAATCCATAGGGCGGTTTTGGCAACGCTCACGGCAAAATCATTTATCTCGATTCCGTAGAACTGCTGGATTGAAACCTTAATGTATTCGTCAACAAAAAGACCTGTCTTTCCAAGCTCACTCAAAATCTGGTTTTCCAGGCGACGCAAAGACAGATAACTTTCGGTCAAAAAATTGCCGCTTCCACAGGCCGGGTCAAAGATTTTTATGGACGCAATTTTATCCTGCAAGGCGGTGAAGTTTTCTTTCTTCTTTGCCGCAGAGGAATTTGAATTTTTTATGCTTTCAAACTCATTTTTCAAGTCATCAAGAAAAAGCGGATCAATGACTTTGTGAATGTTTTCAATGGAAGTGTAATGCATTCCGCCATCGTGCCTTGTCTCCGGGTTCAATGTGGATTCAAAAACCGCACCGAAAATCGTTGGGGAAATATCTTTCCAGTTGAAGTTTCCCTTTTCCAAAAGCAGATTCTTGATTTCCTCATTGAACTGGGGAATCAGATTGTCTTCCGTTGAAAAAAGATTTCCGTTCACGTAAGGAAATTCCAGAATGATTTTATCTTCGTATTTGTCCCGGTTCTCTTCCTTCGTGTTCAGGTTCTGAAAAAGTGTTATGATTCCCTTTCGCAGATTCTGCGCGTTGTAGCTTGCCACAAAATCATGGAACATTCCTTTTCTGCCAAAAAGCTCCGCGTCATCAGCATACAAAAGAAAAATCAGCCGCACGCAAAGCATGTTCAAACTTTTTTGCACTTCCGGCGAATCGTCGGCATATTCCTTGGCCAGGATTTCATAAAGCTCATCAACAATTTTACCTGCTTCCACGGAAAGAGCCATTTCTTCCTTAATTTCTTTTTTGCCAGTGTCAATGAGCATGGAAAGATTGTGAAGATTTTCCGCCAAGTCTTCCAGCTTAATTACAATGGGTGCGGAATGCCAGTTGTTCATGTCGTGGATTTCAAATGTGTTAAAGTTAGAAACGATTATCCACTTAGGTTTTTCATCCCGCTCCATAAAATCAGAATATCTTTTGGCCTGCAAAAATGGCGTGAGGAACTGACCGTCGGACTGCTTCTCGCCCTTTGTCAAATCAACTTTTGTGGCTTTTTGTTCTATGAGCACAAGGGTGGAAGGAATGTAGCCGTCTATAAAAACCTTGCCCACATTCGCTTCTTTTGGAACAGGCTTTTCGTAATCAATAAAATTAACAATATTCTCAACGCCAAAAACGTCTGTAAGCAATGTAGTCCAGAAAAGCTGGCAGAACTGCCTTTCGTTGCTCTTGTCTTCCGGTGTCTCCGCCAGCTTTTGCTTCCAAGTTTTTATAAAATCTTTTGCTCTTTGTTTTTGATTGTCCTTTGCCATATTTCTATTTTCCTTTTGCTCTATGATATTCTAAAAACTTACGCAGTTCCATCAACTCATCAGCCATTCCGCAATATCCCAAACCGCAATTCCCTCATACTGATAGGCCGAGTGTTTCGTACGTGCGATTATCATTTTTGGATAAGCGTCTTTTATGCTCAAAAGCGGAGCCGTTTCCCTTTCCATTGTTTCCAGGCGGGAAATGTCATCACTCACCTGAATGTAGATTTTCTCATTTCGCTTTATGGCGACAAAATCAATTTCTTTCTGATAAAGCACTCCCGTGTAAACTTCATAGCCTCGGCGTAAAAGCTCAATGCAAACAATGTTTTCGTAAATCCGCCCGTAGTCGTAATTCTTAGTTCCCAGTTTTGCATACTTAAAAGAATGGTCAGCAAGATAATATTTGTCCTGGCTTGCAAGATATTTTTTTCCTTTTATATCGTAGCGGCGGACTTTGTAAAAGGCATAAGAGGCGCAAAGATATTTTATATAGGAAGAAACTGTTTTATCATCAACTTTGCTACCTCTTGAAGTCAAAGTGTTTGCAAGGCTTCTTGCAGAAATTTCCGAAGAAATGTTATCCACAAGAAAATCATTCAGCATATCTAGAAGAGAAATATTTTTTATTTTATACTTTTGCTGAATATCGCGGACGATTAAAGTCTCAAAAACTTCATTCAGATAATTATACTTATCATCAAGCGAATCATACAGGTAAGAACCCGACATTCCTCCTTCCATAACAAAACGGTCAAAAGCCTGCTGCAAATCCTGACATTCAAAATAAGAAATAAACTCTTTGAAGCTGAAAGGAAATACTTCTATAGAAAAAGTTCTGCCGGTAAACAAAGTTGCCAAATCATTTGAAAGAAGAAAGGCATTGGAACCAGTTATATAGATATGATATTTTTCTGAAGCGTGAAAAGAATTGACAGCCTGCTCAAAATCCACACAAAGCTGAACTTCGTCAATTAAAAGAAAATTTTCTTTTTCTGAGGAATAAAGATTTTCCACATATTCATTCAAAGCAGCGGCATTTTTTAGAGTAGAAAATTGAAAAAGATTGTAATTGATGTGAATGATATTTGCGTTTGGAATCTGCTTTTTTAGGTATTCAATAAAGATTTCCAAAAGCTTAGATTTGCCGCTTCGACGAATCCCTGTTATGACCTTTATGTCGGGAGTGTAAATTGTGTTAATCAGTTTTTGCAGAAAATCTTGACGTTCCAATACTTTCATACAAGTATTATACGCTTTCTATTCCGCATTTTCAAGAAAAATTTGATTTTGCGGAACAGAAATCAAATTTCATTCCGCAATTTTAAATATTTTTCATTTTTGCGGAATAGATCTACCAGAAGCATTTCTTTTGCGGAAGCCATTACAATCCATCCTTCAATCTTCAGCTCATCATCGAAACGCTTTTTGATTATCCGGCATGATTTCCAAGATTAATCGAATAAGGCTAAATGTTACTTGCAACAACGATATTGTCATAGCTCTGGCATACAAAATAAGCAACTTTTTGTTACTAAAACCACATTTTAAGATTGACAAGTCACCATTTATGCCATACACTATAGTTAAGTGACAAAATGCAACTAAACAACAAATAGATTATACAAAGGATGATGTTGTGCAGGTTTTGAAGGAAAGCATGTAATGAAAAGAATACTTTTATTTATACTGGCAATTCTTATTTTCGCCTCAACAGCTTGCGCAAATGGAGGACTTTCAAACATGAATATCTCAATCCAAATTACAAGTGACCTGTCTGCCGGACAAGCAGGCAGTAGCAGTCACAAACTTACCGCCACACTTGCAAACAATTCTTCAGCTACAGCATTTTACAAACTTTTGCAAAAAGCCCCTCTCACAATCAAACTGAACGAATACGGTGGTTTTGAAAAAGTCGGTTCCATAGGAAGCAGTCTGCCACGCAACGACAAGCAGATTGCAACTACAGCCGGTGACATAATGCTCTATCAGGGAAACCAGATTACAATTTTTTATAACAATAACAGCTGGAGCTACACCCGTCTTGGAAAGGTGAATGGAGTGACACAAAGCGAGCTCAAACAGATTTTGGGCAAAGGCGATGTAACGGCCATTTTTGAAATTACAGAATAAGGAAGAATGTATGAAAGCAAAATCATTTTTATCAGCAGCAATTTTCATGCTGGCTTTATCTTGTGTTTTTGCAAAGGACAATCCCAAGGCGGCAAGTTACAAAACACACGAGGTCTCAGCAAATGACAAGACAGTTCCTGTAGTCTATTTTATCAGGGACATTACTCCAGAAGCTCTGGTAAAAGTCTATCAGGCTACAGGTTACAAGACTCACGGAAAAACAGGCGTAAAGGTAAGCACAGGCGAAAGCGAAAACTCAAATTATCTTCGTCCTGCCCTCATAAAAAATCTTGTAAAGGATGAGCTTGACGCAACCATCGTAGAATGTAACACAGCTTACGGCGGAAACAGAAGCAACAATATTGACCACATGAAAATTGCCCGCGATCACGGCTTTCTGGATGTAGCAAACGGCTTTGACCTTCAGGATGCCGAAGGTTACATGACCATTCCTGTAAAAGGTGGGGTTCACCTTAAAGAAAACTATGTTGGAACACATTTTAAGGATTACAACACCTATCTGATTCTTTCTCACTTCAAAGGTCATGCAATGGGCGGCTTTGGAGGGGCAATCAAAAATCTTTCGATCGGATTTGCTTCAGGCATGAGCTGCAAAAAATCAGGTAAACTGAACATTCACAGTGCAGGACGTTCCGTAACAAGGTGGACCAGCTGCCCTCAGGACGAATTTCTTGAATCTATGGCAGAGGCTGCAAAATCAGTCTGTGATTATATGCAGAACGGAAAAGGCACGGCCTTACAAAAAGGCATTGTCTGCGTAAACGTAATGAACCGTCTTTCTGTAGACTGCGACTGCGATTCAAATCCTGCCGAGCCCGACATGCACGACATCGGAATCCTCGCAAGCATTGACCCGGTTGCATTAGACCAAGCCTGTGTAGATTTAGTCTATAAGGCAAAGGATTCCGGTAGTCTTATCGAGCGAATCGAAAGCCGCAACGGAATCCACACGCTGGAGCACGCGGAGAAAATCAGATTTGGCAGCAGAAATTACCGGCTCGTGGAAATAAAATAAAAATTCAGGAGACACAATGAAAATTACACAGACAGCAGGTCGGGATCAGCTTGGAGACTTTGCTCCTATGTTCGCTCATCTGAACGACGATGTACTCTTCGGCGAAGTATGGAACGCAGAGGCAATCGATATAAAAACAAAGTGCATCATAACAGTGGTGTCGCTCATGGCAAGCGGAATCACTGATTCTTCCCTCACCTACCATTTGCAGAACGCTAAGGCGCACGGCGTTACAAAGGAAGAAATCGCTGCAATCATCACCCATGCCACGATGTACACAGGCTGGCCGAAAGGCTGGGCGGTTTTCAGGCAGGCAAAGGAAGTGTGGAACGAAAGAGAACCTGCTTCAAGCGAAAAGGAGCGTTTTCAAAAAGAAATTTTCTTCCCGATTGGAGAACCTAATCCCTACGGAAAGTATTTTGTGGGACAAAGCTACCTGGCCCAGGTTTCAAAAGAGCAGATTCCGGTTTTCAATGTAACTTTTGAGCCGGGCTGCCGCAACAACTGGCACATACACAACTCTAAATCAGGTGGCGGTCAGATGCTCATCTGTGTGGGTGGTCGTGGCTGGTATCAAGAAGAAGGAAAAGATGCCGTCGAACTCCTTCCCGGAAGCGTGGTGAATATTCCTGTCGGAGTAAAGCACTGGCACGGCGCTGCAAAAGACTCCTGGTTCAGTCATCTTGCTTTGGAGATTCCGGCGGAAGAAGGAAGCACGACCTGGTGCGAGCCGGTGAGTGAAGAAGATTACGGAAAATTGAATTAATAATCAGTAACCGTAACAAAAAAATATGTATACTATACTATGAAGGAAACTTTATGAAAAAACTTATTCTTACCCTTTTAATCGGAGGACTTATTATGACAGGTCTTTCAGCTAAGACAGCGTTCGTGTATTTCAGTGCGACAGGGACGACTGAGCGCATGGCGAAAAATGCCGCACAGACGATGGGAGCCGACATTTTTGAAATCCAGCCGGTTCACAAGTACAGCGACGCAGACCTCAACTGGCACGACAAAAAATCGCTTTCGTCAATCGAATGCAACGACCCGAAAAGCCGTCCTGAAATCGCGAACAAAATCGACATTTCTGCCTACGACACCGTTGTGGTCTGCTACCCCATCTGGTGGTCTTACGCTCCAAAAATCGTCTACACCTTTGTCGAGAGCCAGAACTGGAGCGGCAAAAAGATGATTGCCCTCTGCACAAGCGGCGGAAGCGGACTTGGACGCAGCGGCAGCGACCTTGCAAAATTCGCGAAAGGCGTTGACTTCAAGGGCGGCAGGGACTTTACCCGCGGAAGCGGCGCGGACGTAAAGAAATATATCGATGGACTTTTGAAATAGGACAATAGAAGGAGTAAATACAGATGATTTTGGACAAGATTAATTCACCAGCAGATTTGAAAAAACTTTCAGTTTCCGAACTTCCAACTGTGGCGCAGGAAATCCGCGAGGGGCTTTTCAACCGACTTACAAAAATCGGCGGACATTTTGGTCCTAACTTTGGCTTTGTTGAAGCAACAATCGCTCTGCACTATGTTTTTAATTCTCCAAAGGACAAATTCGTTTTTGACGTTTCTCATCAGTCTTATGCCCACAAAATGCTCACCGGACGAAAAGCCGGCTACTTTGACGACAGCCGTTTTTCAGAAGATTCAGGCTACACAAACCCTGACGAAAGCGAGCACGACTTTTTCAACATCGGGCACACTTCAACTTCGATTGCGCTGGCTTTGGGACTTGCAAAGGGCCGCGACATTTTGGGCGAAAAAGAAAACATCATCGCGGTTATCGGCGACGGCTCGCTTTCCGGTGGAGAGGCAATGGAAGCCCTCAGCGTGGCCGGCAGCGAACTGAACTCGAATTTCATTATCGTGGTGAACGACAACGAAATGGCAATCGCAGAAACTCACGGGGGAATCTACAAAAATCTGAAAGCCCTCCGCGATTCCAATGGCAAGGCGGAAAACAACTGGTTCACAGCGTTCGGTCTTGATTATGTTTACGAAGAAAACGGAAACGACATCGCATCTTTGATAAAGGTTTTTGAAAAGGTCCGCGATTCAAATCATCCGGTTGTGGTTCACATTCACACCCAGAAAGGAAAAGGCTACGAGCTTGCCGAAAAGGACAAGGAAAGCTGGCACTGGACCATGCCATTTGACCGCGCCACAGGAAAACCGACATTCAACTTCGGAAACGGCGAATCGTATTTCGGAATGACGAGCCAGTACATCGTAGAAAAAACCAAAAAGGACAAGAATTTTGTGGTGGTAACGCCTGCCATGCCGATGTCTGTGGGACTTGGACCAAAGGAACGTGAACTTCTTGGCAGCCAGTACATCGACACCGGAATTGCAGAAGAAGCGGCCGTCGCAATCGCGTCTGGAATTGCCCGTCGGGGAGCGAAGCCGCTTGTCGTGACGAACATGACTTTCCTGCAGAGGGCTTACGACCAGATTTCTCAGGATGTCTGCATCAACAAAACTCCGGTCACAATGCTCATGAACTATACGTCGTTCGACGGACTTACCGATGTCACTCACCTTGGAATTTTCGGACTTGCGGCTTTCTCAAATATTCCAAACCTCGTGGTGCTCTGCCCTTCAAGCGCGGAAGAATACATTTCCATGCTGGACTGGAGCCTTGAACAGAAGGAAAACCCTGTTTTGATTCTGATTCCGGGAAACGAAGTTACACACCGACCGGCCGACAAAAATTACAGCGATTTGAACCGCTTTATAATAGAAGAAAAAGGCGAAAAAGTTGCGGTAATCGCTCTGGGAGATTTCTTCCAGAAAGGACAGGAACTTTCTGCGGCAATAAAAGAGAAATGCGGATTCACTCCAAGCCTGATAAATCCTCGTTTCGCTTCTGGTCTGGACAAGGAATTGCTTGCCAGCCTCGAAAAAGACCACGAACTTGTAATCACTCTTGAAGACGGAATCCTTGAAGGCGGATTTGGGCAGAAGATTGCTTCTTTTTATGGAAACAGCAAAATGCTCGTAAAAAATTACGGTCTTGAAAAGAAATTCTACGACCGCTACCAGCCGGAAGAACTTTTGCGCGACTTGGGCATGACGGCGGAGCAGATTTTGGAGGATATAAAAAAGAACCGCTAAAAACTTGCATCTTTAGCGGTAACTTTGAAAATGCGATGTTCTAAGCACGCTATTATAGCGACTTAGAACTCGTCGGCAGTTCAGAAGGAGACCACACTTGAGCAAACGATTCTTTTTCCTCTTGTTTATGAGCCTGTTTTCGTTCTCTTTTCTTACAGCAAAGGAGCCTTCAAAAATGATAGAACTAAATTCTGGTTATGAAATGCCAACTCTCGGACTTGGAACATGGACTCTGACAGGACAAGTTTGCGAGGAAGCAGTATATGCAGCCCTCAAATCCGGGTACCGGCTTATTGATACTGCAAAATACTACGGAAACGAAAGCGAGGTTGGAAAGGCAGTCACCCGAGCAATTTCTGACGGAATCTGCAAGCGGGAAGAAATCTTCATCACCACAAAAATCGTTCCCTGGTCAAGCAATCCCGACCGTGATATTGAAGACTCTCTGCAGAAACTTGGACTTTCTTATATCGACCTTTGTCTTTTACACCAGCACGGTTCTGTTTCTGGCGATGATGCGGTTTACAGTGCAATGATTCGTGGAGTAAAAGAGGGAAAAATCCGTTCAATCGGAATCTCAAACTTTTATACGGAGAAATCAGTCTCGCATTTCATCAACGATTTTGAAATTCCGCCTGCTGTAATTCAAAACGAAAATCACCTCAAATATCAGAACAACAGTCTAAGGGGCTGGGCGTCAAAAAAAGGAATCTACATAGAAAGCTATTATCCTTTCGGTGGCCGCGGCCACACAGCTGAGCATCTGAAAAATCCGCAGGTTCTTGAAATTGCAAAGAAACACAATAAAACCGCCGCACAAATAATTGTACGCTGGCATTTACAGGCAGGATACATCGCAATACCGGGCAGCAGTAATCCTTCTCACATTGCAGAAAATTTTAACATCTGGGATTTTCAACTGACAGATTCTGAAATGAACGAACTTACAAAACTGAATACAGGAAAGCGATACGAGAACTGGTAAACAAAAAGAGGAACTTTATGAAAAAACTATCAGCCTTTTTAATCACACTTTTGGGAATGTTCACAATAGCAGCTGCTGCAACATTCAGTACCCCTGGCTCCGATTTTGCTCTTATAAAAGGCGGAACATTTTCAATGGGAAGCCCTGAAAGCGAAGACTGGCGCAGCAATGATGAGACTCAGCACAGTGTTACTGTCGCTTCTTTTTATATGGCAAAGTTCGAAGTGACCCAAAAAGAGTGGCGGGAAATCACCGGCAAAAATCCTTCAAACTTCACTGGCGACAAACTTCCTGTAGAAAGCGTCACATGGCTTGAAGCAATCGAGTTTTGCAACGCCTTGAGCAGGCGCGACGAACGCACTCCTGTTTACACAATCACGGACGGCGGCAAGACTGTCACATGGAGCAGAAGCGCAAACGGCTACCGCCTTCCAACCGAAGCCGAATGGGAATATGCAGCCAGAGCCGGAAGCACGACGCCCTTTTATTCCCGCAAGGTTCCCGGAGCAGATGACGTGAACTTTTACGGCCACTATCCATATCAGATTGAGCAGAATTATTTTAATGACGAAGTTCTGGAAACACGCCCTGGAGTTTACCGTGGAAAAACTCTGGATGTAGGAAGTTTTAAGGCTAACCCGAACGGACTATACGATATCTACGGAAATGTTGGAGAATGGTGTTTTGATTATTATGGCGACTACGGTAAGGATGCACAGACAAATCCGACCGGCACCAGCCAAGGAACCCGACGTGTTTACCGTGGCGGCGGCTGGAACGACTTTGGAAAGAATCTCCGCTCCGCTTACCGTGCTGCCATGCCTCAAAACAACAGCGCTTACAACGTGGGCTTGCGACTTGTCTGCAACGCCGACGACAGCGCAAGAGGAATTATAACCACAAGGGAAATTGTAGCAGGAAAAAACTCTGCTTCTGGCAAAGGAAAATCCCTCATAGTATTTTATTCCTGGAGCGGAAACACGCGCGGTGTAGCAAAAGAAATTGCAAGGCAAACCGGCTTTGACATAATCGAGCTGGAACTACTAAAACCTTACTCCAGTGATTACAACACAGTTTTGGATCAGGCTCAGAGTGATCAGCACAAGCAGGCTCGTCCTGTTCTTAAGACAAAAATCGCCCGTGAAAAATGGGCGGAATACGACACAATCATTTTGGGATATCCAAACTGGTGGGCGAGCATACCTATGCCGATTGCAAGCCTCCTTGAAAGCTACGATTTTTCAGGAAAAACAATCATGCCCTTCTGTTCCCACGGCGGCGGAAGATTCGGTCAGAGCCTTACTGCAATTTCAAAACTTGCTCCAAAAGCAATTCTGACAGCCGGTCTTTCAATCCACTATTCGGGCGGCTCATCTCTTTCAAAAGATGTAGAAAAATGGCTTAAGAAAGTCCAGAGGTAAAAAGTGAATTTTGAATCCGTCATAATCGGCATTGCTTCCCTCGTAATCATCGGGCTTTTTCACCCGATAGTAATAAAGGCAGAATATTATTTTTCTACAAGGGTCTGGTGGGTCTTTGCCTTGGCTGGGCTCGGCTTCATTGTGGCAGCTCTTTTTACATACGGAACCTTGTCTTATATTCTGGCTCTCTTGGGAACGACATGCCTTTGGTGCATCGTTGAACTCTTTCATCAGGAAAAGCGGGTAGAAAAAGGCTGGTTTCCAAAGAATCCCAAAAGGAAGGAGACGAAAAAATGAATCTAGCGCGTAAAATAAGAATGCCAATCGACATAGTGATGACAATTCTTTCCATAATCCTCATGGGAGGAAACTATCTTTTCCCGGCTGACATCGTTCATGAAATTTTGGGTCTTGTTCTGTTTGTCTTATGGGCGGTGCATATCACGCTCAACCGACGTTGGTATGGCGCAATCTTCCGTGGTAAATACAATCCCTACCGCATCATGCAGACCATCATAAACTGCTGCATTTTACTCTGCACAATTTTACTGATGATAAGCGGAATCATTCTTTCTAATCACATCTTTACTTTTTTGAACATTCAGGGAGGTCTTGGCTTTGCCCGAATTACACACCTGATTGCAAGCCACTGGTATTATCTTTTTATGTCTCTGCACATAGGCATGCATGTGGGAATGATTGCAAATAAGATTAAACAGAAAAGACAAGTCGGGAAAGACAGCGTAGATGAAGCCCACACAACACGTGCACCGACCATAAAAATTATCTTGCACATCCTACTTGCCCTCGCCTGCGCTTATGGTCTTTACGCCTTCATCGTCCGCGGAGTCTGGAAATACCTAATTTTACAGCAGCAGTTTTTCTTTTTTGATTTGGAACGAGGCTACATACTCTTTGCAATTGATTACATTTCCATTATCATTTTATTTGCAACGCTTTCTCATCTTATAGCAACAATCTTAAAAAAGAATCGATAAATCAGGAGGTCTAAAATGGCAATAACAGTAAATCTTCGTTACACAGGAAAAAAAGGTGCGGCACAGGCCTTTGCCCGAGAAATGATTTCAAGCGGAACAGTTGAAAAAATCAGGGCAGAGAATGGGAATCTGCGCTATGAATATTATCTGCCTTTTGGAGAAAAATCCGACGACGGTGACAACAGCGAGACTGTTCTCTTAATTGATTCCTGGGAAAATCAGGAAGCAATCGATCTTCATCACGCCACTCCAATGATGAAGACAATTGCCGAGCTTCGCGAAAAGTACGACCTTCACATGACAATCGAACGCTTTGTTTCCGATGATAATATTCCTGAACATGACAAGGGGTTTATAAGAAAGTAAAAGACTTACCGAGGTTCTCTTCCAATATTGACTTGCGACGCTTGTTGATAAAAAGAACAATTCTGACAATCTGGCATTCATCTGTTCCAGTTTTACGGAACATGCCTTCCTCTGCAAGAACATTTATGATATTCACAATCACACAGATCCGATTCTTGGACATTTTTGATTTAATTTCACGTCAAAACCCTTTTTTATTATTCCTTTTTATCTACGCCGTAAACCAGTCTTCAAGCCGCAGAAAAGATTTCTCTTTAAACTGTTCAAAATCTGAAGTATTGTGAGTTACCAGCACCATTCCGTTAGACACTGCTGTTGCTGCAATCTGGGAATCGTAGTAAGGAACTGTTTTCCCGTTTTTTTCGGCAGCGGCCTGGATTTCACCACAGATTTGAGCGGAGAATTTGTCGAAGGAGATGACTTCAAAATCTTCTTCATAATTTGCAAGGCATTTTTCCAGATACTGCTTCTTTCGTCCTTCGGGCATTCGTGAAACGCCTCGTGTTAATTCCTGCCAGGTAATCGCAGATATTGCACATAAATCTTTTCGTGCTCTGTAAAACTCCAGAACCTGTTCATTCGGTTTATCTTTTGAAAACTCAGAAACGATATTTGTATCTAATAGATAAGTCTTTTTCATTTTTTCCTCCTAACTAAGCCCACGGATCTTTAGTATAATCAGGGCATTCTCTTGATGGTCTAATACCAAATCCAACATCATCCACAACATCTGCATACTCTTTTTTCAAAGCCTGAAGTTTATCAAGCAAATTTGGCTTTTCACTATCCATCTTCTCAAACTCCGCATAACTGATAATCACCGCCACCGGCTTATCATATCGGGTAAGCTCAACAACCTCTCCCTCTTCCGCACATTTTACCAGTGCTGAAAAATTATTACGCGCCTCATAAATAGAAGTTCTGCACATAGCAACCTCCTTTATTTTGATTTCATAAAAAATAATAACACGGAAAAATATTCTAGTCAACTTAAATATTGTTAGCCAATATAAAAGTGGTTTAAGATTTGTGTTTCTTCTTGTTGATAAGAAGAACAATTCCTAGTGAAAGAAAGTTTGAAATCACAATTCTGACAATCTGGTATTCATCTGTTCCGCTTGTAGTTACAACGTGCAAAAAGTTTCCTATAAAATTATTAAAGAAATGTTCAGAAAGACCAACCCAAAGTACGCCGCTCATATTTACGCAGGTTCCCCATTCAATCGCAAGTATGCCGGCAAGCACAACATAACCGATTGCAAAAACAATTGCCTGCACAACAGACATCTGACCATCATAAACACCGAGTACGCACATAACAATATGCCAGATGCCAAAAAGAAAAGCCTGAACATGATTCCCAGTTTTAAATCCCCAGCGATCTGTCACGGTCTTAAGAATAAACCCACGGAACATGCCTTCCTCTGCAAGAACATTTATGATATTCACAATCACACAGATAATAAGAGCCTGTACCGAAAGGCTTACTTCTGAAGTGGCACCAGAAAGACCAAAATTTGTAATGTATGCAGATAAGCGAGGAGCTTTTCCCTGAGAGGTAAGGAGCAGCATTTCAAAACCATAGGAAATTGCAAAGGTAAAAAATCCAAGCCCCAAACCGCAGCCAATGTATTTAAAAGTGTTCTTATTTTTTAAGCCTACATCTGAAAGTTTAAGCCCGCAGATTTTCATTGCAACAAGAGTCGCGATTATGCAGAAAATTTTTGTGATTACGTTGTCAGCAATTATAGTCTGGTCGGTGCGGATAAATAAAAACTCAATGTATTTTACAATTGTAGTTACAATAATAAGAATGGTAATGATGCGAATTATTTCTTTCTTGGATTTTGTGATTTTAGTCTGCTGATTTTCCATAAAAGCCTCTCCATCGTTTTATAACAAACCTACTTCAGTTGTTTCAGTTTTTTTAGCAGTTTATCATCCAGAATGTCCAGATTAAATGGAGCAAGCATGGATGAAAATAATTTACACTTTTTCACAATCTCTTTTGCCGGACACTCAAACACAAGCGGATTAATCCAAAAGTTCACGACCAAAGCCAAAAGCTCCGAAAGTTCCTTTGGATATTCTGTTGTAATTGAACCGTCTGCAATTCCCTGTTCAATAATTGGCTGAATGAACAAAGGTGCAATTTCATCCTTTAATTCAAGCAGAAGCGCATAAAGCATCTTGGGATTTTTTTCATAATCAACCCGTCCTGTTGCCTTATGATTTTCAATTGCATCTTCAAGAGATTTGTTAAGAACAAGTTCAATTTTCTGACGACCATTAAGTTGGTCTGATTTAATAATCTGCTCGATTGCATCATCAGAAGAAGCTGACATCTCATAAATTACAGCCTGATAAATCTCCTCTTTAGATTTGAAATGGCTGTAAATTGCGCCTTTTGTCAGTCCCCCAAGATTTTTGATAATGTCATTGAGCGAGGTATTTTCATACCCCTTTTCCAGAAAAAGCTTTGCAGCTACAGAGATAATCAGTTTTTCAGTCTTTTCAGGATATTTATTTCTTGACATAACCAACAAACATACCAACGGTATCTAAGTTCACTATACATACCAATGGTATGTTTGTCAAGATCATTTGAAACAAAAAATAAAATGGCACAAAAAGTAATCTGAACAAGCGTTGACAACCGTGCGGAAATCCTAAGAAATCGTGGCGAAAGTCTTTAAGAAATATCGCCGTGATTAGTTAAGAAATCACGTCACGATTAGTTAAGAAATCACGTCGCAAGTATTTAAGAAATGTCGCCGTGACTACTTAAGAAATCACGTCGCAAACCTTAAAGGATTAAACTTGACGCCTGCGTTGCTTCTTAAAATCCTCAATAAGATTTAGCTGAACCAAGCCTTCATTGTGTCGGTAATTGTGACAAGCTCTTCTTCCGTAATGATGTAGGGAACCATGGCGTAAATGTAGCGGACAAACGGGCGTGCAAAAACTCCTCGGTCATAAGCGAATTCTGTAAAGCCCTTGATTGAGGAAGACTCCTTCACCTCGATGCAAAAGCAGCCTCCCATCACGCGGATTTCTTTTATACGCTCGTCCTCAAAACCCAAAAGTTCCCTTTTTGCAATCTGCTCAATTTTCTTGATTTTCTGGATGTAATTTTCTCGTTCAAAGATTTCGATTGACTTTAATGCAAGAGAACAGGCTACGGGATTTGCCATGAAAGTCGGTCCGTGCATGAAGGCAAGACTCTGGTCGCAGCCGTAAAAGCCGTCAAAAATCTTTTTGTTCGTGGCGGTGAGTGCGTGCCCGATGTAGCCTCCAGTGAGGGCTTTTCCCAAGACCAGAATATCAGGCAAAACCAAATCTGAGACAAAGCGGTTTCCTGTTCGTCCAAAACCTGTGGCAACCTCGTCAAAAATCAGAACTACGTCGTATTTGTCGCAAAGTTCCCGAGCTTTTTTCAAAAATGAGATGTCGTACATGCGGAATCCGCCTGCTCCCTGCAAAAGAGGCTCCACTATAAAGCAGAGGGCATCATCTCCAAATTCTGCAAAAGTTTTTTCAAGGTCAGCGATATTAGTAGGAATGTGAATCACATCGAGATTTTTCGGAAAGGCAGAGTGATAGTCTTCGTCGTCACCCACTGCCATTGTCATAAAAGTGTCGCCGTGGTAGGCATTTTTGAGGGAAAAGATTTTCTTTCGCTTAGAACCCCGGTTTTTGTTGAACTGAAAGGACATTTTGAGGGCAACTTCCACACCGACACTTCCTGAGTCAGAGAAAAAATAATAGTTCAAGTCACCGGGAAGATAAGACTCCAATTTTTCAGAAAGTTTTTCAACGCTGTCGTGACTTAGCCCTGCAAGCATGCAGTGGGAAAACCTGTCAATTTGGTCCTTCATCGCTTCGTTAAGCTCGGCATTTTTGTAGCCGTGAATCATACACCACCAGGAAGAAATGGAGTCTATAATTTTTTTATCTTTTGTCTTTAAGTAAACTCCCTCGGCATCAATGACTTTGTAAGGCGTTTTGAGGGTTTTCATCTGAGCGTAAGGATACCA
>CAMVHR010000048.1 GCA_947167345.1 uncultured Treponema sp. | reverse complement strand
GCAGAAAAAGGCAGTACACTTGTATTCATAATAGACGATGCAGGACACAATACAGAAACACTAAAGAAATATACAGACCTGCCCTTTCCGCTGACCATTGCAGTACTACCAGGAGTTGCAGAAACAGAAGAATGTGCACAGATGATAATCAAGGCAAACAAAGAGCTTATGCTCCATCAGCCCATGCAGGCAGAAAACCTGTCTGTAAATCCAGGTCCCTGTGCAATTACCCAGTACATGTCTTTAGGTGAAATAAAATCTACTATTAATAAGAACCTTGCACAGCTTGGTCCTAATGTCAAAGGTATGAACAACCATGAAGGTTCTCTTATTACCGAAGATGAAGTCCGCATAGGTGCTGTGCTTGAAGCTGCAACCGATTACGGAATTTATTTTATAGATTCCCGAACAACAGCCCAAACAAAAGCAGAAGAAGCGGCGGCCATTAGAGGAATAAAAATCCGCCACAGAGACATATTCATTGACAATATAATAGATAAAAACGAAATGGCAAAGCAGATTTATCACGGTCTTGCTCTTGCAAATAAACATGGAACGGCTATAATGATTGGACATGTTGATAAATCCGCAGAAGTTCTTCCAGACTTGCTGCAGGATATGTATCCGTATCTTAAAGAGAAGGGATATACACTAGAAGTTCCTTCCCGCTTGAAATAGAGGTTTTTGCGTATGAAAGTCTTAGGAATAGAAAGTTCGTGTGATGAAACAGCTGCCGCAATAGTAGAAGACGGCCACACAATTTTAAGCAATGTAGTTGCCACGCAAATTCCTTTTCACCAGATTTATAAAGGCGTTGTCCCAGAAATTGCCAGCCGAAAACATGCCGAATGGATTTTGCCTGTCGTAAGGCAGGCTTTGAGCGAAGCAAACCTTACACTTGATGACATTGATGCAATTGCCGCAACAAACCGCCCCGGACTAATGGGTGCATTGCTAGTAGGACTCACGTTCGGTAAGACTCTTGCATGGTCTGCAGGAAAACCTTTTATTGCAATAAACCACATGCTTGGTCACATGTATGCAGCGCATCTTGTAAATGACATTCAGTATCCGTACATAGGGCTTTTGGTAAGCGGTGGTCACAGCATTATTGCTCGTGTAGACGGGGTTGACCAGCTTGAAGTACTCGGAACTACAATAGACGACAGCATTGGAGAAGCCTTTGACAAGGTTGCAAAATATTATGACTTGGGCTACCCAGGAGGAGTTATTATTGATAATCTTGCTAAACAAGGCAATCCAAAAGCATTCAGTTTCCCTGTTCCAAAAATGGATAAGGGCGATCACCGCTATGATGTATCTTTCAGCGGATTAAAGACTGCCGTAATTCATCAGGCAGATATGTTCCTTAACGAAGGCTTTGAAAAGACTACGGAAAATATTGCTGCAGCCTTTCAGGAAACAGCATGTAAGACTTTGGTATCACGCTTACTAAGAGCTGTGGAAGATACAGGGCTGACTAAAGTTGTTGCTGGCGGTGGTGTTGCGGCAAACTCTCGGTTAAGGGCAATGCTTGCAGAACACAAGGAGCTGGAGTGCATTTTCCCTCCATTAAAGCTGTGCGGAGACAATGGAGCCATGATTGCAGGCGTTGCATATCATTTCTTAAAGCGCGGTGACCGTTCGCCTCTTAACACAACAGCCTGCGCACGCATTCCGCAGTTTAAGCGCGGGCTTGCAAACTTAGAGTCTTTCGGTAGAAGATAGGAAAAGCTGCATAAAACTGACTCGACAGACTCGACATCATCATGTCGAGTGACTCGACAAAAACTTATCGAGTGACTCGACAGAAAAGCAAGTCGGGTATATAATGTAATACATGGCAATTCCTGTAAATATAGAAGATTTAATCAACCAAAGAACTGTTGAGTCTACTCGCATAGAGTATAAGGAAAACTTTAATCCAGAGCCTATAATAAGAAGCATTTGTGCATTTGCTAATGACATAGACAATATTGGCGGTGGCTATATCATTATAGGCATAGAAGAAGAAAACGGTTTTCCAAAATATCCCCTAAAAGGCGTCAACAAAGAAAGCATAGACGGAACACTCAAAAAGCTCAGGGAGTATTGCCATTTCATAGAACCACTATACGAGCCTGTTGTAGAACCAGTATTTTATAAAGGCGTATATCTTATTATAATCTGGGTTTCTGGTGGTTACGGAAGACCTTACAAAGCACCAAAGAACGCAAACAACAAGCAATCCGTCAAATATTATTATATAAGAAAATTTTCAAGCAGTGTCATAGCATCACCTGAAGAAGAAAAGGAACTGTTTTACGCTTCAACAAGCATACCTTTCGACGACAGACCAAACCTTGCCGCTGAATTAGAAGATTTAGACATAGGTCTTATCAGAGGGCATTTAAAGGAAATTGGAAGTTCGCTATATGAACATTCTGACAAACTTGATTTAAAGACATTGTGTACTGACATGCAGATAGCAGGAGGTCCTCCAGAACGATTAAAGCCTTTGAATGTAGGAATACTGATGTTCTGTGAGCATCCTGAAAAATACTTCCGTTATGCAAGAATAGAGGTTGTTGACATTCCTGATCCAACAGGAACGGATATGATTGAAAAGACTTTTTCAGGACCAATCCAGAGACAGCTTAAGGATGCATTGTCATATATTAAGAATTATGTGTTAAAGGAAGCCACGGTAAAAATAGAGAACCAAGCAGAAGCATTAAAGATTTCAAACTATCCGTTTGATGCTGTCGAAGAGATTCTTGCAAATGCAGTGTATCACCGCTCATATCAGATAAGTGAACCTATTACGGTCAGAATAACTCCTTCATGCATGGAAATAACCAGTTTCCCGGGATTTGACAGAAGCATAACGGAAAGCTCCATCGCCAACGAAGACATAAGAGCAAGAATGTACAGGAACAGAAGAATTGGAGACTTTCTTAAAGAACTGAGGCTCATCGAGGGCAGAAACACAGGATTTCCAAATGCAAGAAAAGCACTTGAAGCAAACGGTTCTCCAAAATTAAAGTTTGTAATGAACCCAGAAAGAGATTATCTTTCCGTCATAATTCCCGTACATGAGTATTTTACAAATAAAGAAAACAAAAACGAAGAATACGAAGACAGAATAGTGAACATGCTGAGCAAAAAACCTCTTTCACTTACAGAACTTTCTCATGCAATGGGATACAAAGGTATAACATCCAAACTGAAAAAGACTGTAGACAACATGATTGAGCGAAAAATACTTGCAGTCATACTTGGAGAAAACAACAAGCCTAAGATTCGCGTAAACAAGTAGGCAAAATAGTATAAACAAAAAAAGCGGTGCCGCCCTGTGTTCAGGGACAGCACCGTATTTAACAAAAAAGCTAGACAGGCTTATGGTTTAGGGCGGTAATGGTATGAAACCGTACCACTGGCTATATAATAAAGATTTACAGTAGCCATCGATGAAACATCTTCTATAACTGCATCATCAGAGTCTCTCAATTTCTGCCATATCCCTGTGTTCTCAAACGTTACATTCGTAGTGTCTTTGAACTGCCCTTCTGAAATGTAAGTTACGCTGGCCGGAATTGTAACGCTTGAAACATTGCAACCAGCGAATGCTGCCCAGCCTATTTTAGTAAGGGAACTTGGAAGCGAAAGGGAACCAGTAATTCCGCTTAGATTAAATGCCCTGACTCCAATTTCTGTTACGCCATTTGGAATTGAAATGCTTGTAAGATTGCTACACCCTAAAAAAGCACCATCTTCGATAATTTGAACACCACTCGGGAAAGAAAATCCTGTAAGATAGGTACAACTAACAAAAGAATTTCCTGGAAACTCACTCATGGAACTTGCAGACAAATCAATATTTGCATAGATTTCTTTTGTATTCAGCTTTGTTTTTATGGAACTTATCTGAGTCGCCGTTATTGAAGAATCTGTAATCGTTATATCGTAAGCTGTTGCAATCGTATTGTTAGGCTTAAATTCTGTGGCAAGGAAGTCTGTTATTGTTCCCGTAAATTTTGTGCACTGCCACTTTGCATAATATGTTTTAGCACCTTTTGTACCTACAGGAATGGAAGTTACCTTCTTTGACGCTGTAAAAGCGGCATCTTCATACCAGCCTTCCAAATAGTAATCACATCCGCTAATGCCTGTTGCTGTTGGAGCTGGCAGTGTAGACATTCCAATCTGTGAGTCATACGTATTGTAAGACGAAGCAACTGTTACGCTTGATATATTTGTTGTCCACGTAATGTCATATATAGTAGAATCAAAAACGGCATACAAATTTTTATCACTGGTTATGCCAGAACTAAAGTCAAACCGTGCAGAACTTGCCGTAGCAGCAGAGTCCGCCGTCCAGTAAGAGAATAGCTTTCCTGTGGCAGTAGGCACAGACGAAGGCTTTGCCACCGCAAAGCCTTCAGAAGCCTGCGATGTTGCGAATGGAGCAGAATCTGTACTGGCCTTGTAAAAATTTACCGTGTACCAGTTGAGCATTCTTAGTTTTATCTTAACGTTTTTTGTTACGTTTGGTTCAATGTCTACTGTTGCAGTACCCTTTGCGGTTACAGTTCCGTCTGACTTTTTTGCAAATGCTACTACATCGTAATTTCCAACTGGAATATTTTCAAATTTCAGAGTTTCTCCGTTGCCACACGATTTAGAAGCTTTATAGTGTGAAGATTCTATTGTTACAGAAAATGTGTTGAGGTTGGAAGCATCTTCTTTATCATAGGCTGCTCGTCCTGTAGGTATTGATACGCATAAAGAGGCCGCTTCGCCGTTACTTCCGTCGCCACTGGCTCCTCCAGCACAAGACATGATACAAATGCTTACTACTATGCATAAGGCAAGAATAAAGGGTCTCGTTAAAAAATTTAAGATTATTTTACCCCCCCCCCTCATTTCTTAATTCATACTTTAAATAAAGTTTGTTCATAAGCTTTTCTCCTTAATAAAAAAGTTTACTTTTATGCAGAAACCTTAAAATTGTTTTTCAATTTTTATTTTATAACAAGTTTTTTTATTTTGTCAATGAAATTTGGATTTTATAGCAAAACCTCTATTAACAACAGAGACAAACGAAGGCTACGAAAAGACTACAGAAAACATTGCGGGGGCTTGCAAACTTAGAGTCTTTCGGTAGAAGATAGAAAAAATAGCATAAAAAACTGCCCCCAAAGGGGCAGGGAATAAGATTAATAGCGTTCTATAGTACACTCAATCTTTGCAGCTGACAAATTCAAACCTTCTGGAGCATAAACTTTCGTAAGGTCGTGTTCGTATCTGAAAGCCCCCTCTTCCACAGTTGTCAGGGTACTTGGCAATCTAAGCTCACCTGTGAGATTTGCCTGATTGAATGCCTCTTCTCCAATAAATGTAACACCTTCTGGAATGTTTATTGTCTTAAGATCACTTTGGAAGAAAGCAGAACGTTCTATGCGTGTTATGGTATCTGGCAAGGTAATGGACACAAGGCTTCCACGGTGTTGTTCAGTTGCGGTTGAATTTGTATTCCAATAAGCAGCTAAGCCAGAAAACGCACTACTAGGGATTGTCGTTAAGCCTGTACAGTCAGACAAATCAAGAGTAATATATACATTTTCCATATCACCAGATGTAGCATTTCCTTTAATTTTTGCTTTTAACTGACTGATATTGCTGTTTGTAACATCTGTCAGCTTTATTTTATACGGACTTGTCTCAGAACTTGTTGTACCGAAATCTGTTGCTGCAAGGAACTCATTAACGGAAAGTGTCATTACACTTGTTCCAGAAGAGTCCCACTGGGCATAAAGGGTTATATCGTCCGTTATGGCAGTGTTAAAGCTGAACGGTGTCAGGCTATCGGGCGAAATAGACCAGAAGGAGAAAGTTTTTCCTGTAAGAGTCGGATTTGAAGGTTTGACTGCGGTATATCCATCAGAAACATCCTGTGTAAATGTATAATCTACAGGTTGCATGTAGCTTCCAGAATTTGGATTATTATCAATGCGTTTGGATTGAAATGTTACAGTATGATAATACAATCGTGTAAGAGTTATAGTAACAGTTTTGGTAACATCAGCCTCAACATCAACGGTGGCAGTCCCTTTTGCAGTTACTGCACCATCTGCTTTTTTTGCAAGGGCGACAACATCGTAATGACCCACGGGAATATTGGAAAACGTAAGCTTTTCACCACGCCCGCACGATTTTGTTGCTTTATATGAAGATGAAGTGATTGTTACGGTAAAAGTTTCAAAATTTGAATCAATCTTTGCATACTGGGTACTGCTACGGGATAAAGCACTGCCAGAGTTCTCTATAGTTGTAGGAAGTTGTATGCTCAAAGACGTAGCTTCATCGCCTGCACTGCCACTACCGCCGCCGGCTCCACCTGCACAGGAAATGAATAAACTAAGAGCTAAAGAAAGGAGTACCCCCTTAAAACAATCTTTAATATTCTACTCATATATTCCCCCTTTTTTAAAGTATCTTCAGTCTTTCGCTTATATTTTAGGCACAAATTTTATTTTTGTCTACAAAACTGGGATAAACGTCGAATTTTAGGGATGAATGGTAAATTTCTTACAAATATAAAGCTTATATGCAAAAAAAATGTAATTTTCACCTTGAATTTTACATTATCTTGTCAAATCCTTTACCCACTTGTACCGTCTGAAATGTTGAAGAACCCACGGAATCTTACCAACTTCATCAAGACACGTGCAGGCATAGATTACGAGCACATTCCAGTGAAAGAGGAATGTTCCCAAAAACGCAAGGGGAACAGCAATGCCCCACATGCAGACAGCAAGACTATACATGTCAAACAAAGTATCGCCACCTGCAGAAAACACACCGTTTATAATGACAGTATTTACACATCTTCCAATCATGTACACCGCCATAATGCACATCATGCCGACAAGAAGACCGTGAGCTTCTTGAGAAAGCTTCAGAAAATGAACGACAAAAGGTGTCAGTGCAAACATCACAAACGTAGAAGCAAAGCCCAACACAAACGAAATCTTTGCAAGGCGGATTCCATACTTCTTTCCCTTTTCCAGATTGCCAGCCCCAAGTTCATTGCCAACTATAATGCCTGCGGCACTAGCAATTCCGTTACATGCACAGCACACCAAATCCCTTACGACAGCCGCAATTGAATTTGCAGCTGCGGCAGCCTGTCCAAGATGCCCCATAAATGCAGTATACGAAGTAAATCCCACACCCCATAAAAGACCTGCTCCAAGCAAAGGCAATGCACATTTTGTAAAATCAAGTGCAAGAGTCCTGTTCATTGAAAAAAGACTCTTTGCATCTGGCGAAATAAAATCTTTTCTAAAAGAAATGAACACAGCCCACAAAAATTCTATGACTCTTGAAATAAGAGTGGCAAGAGCAGCCCCCTGCACACCCATGGCAGGAAGTCCGAACAGTCCGAAAATGAATACGGCATTAAGAATTATGTTCAAGATTACTGTGGCAGAGCTTATGGCGGCACTGTGCTTTGCCTTGTCACTTATCTTCATGACCGTAAGGTAACATTCAATAAAACCTGTCAACAAATATGACCACCCGGCAATGCGCAGATAGCGGCAACCTATTACGTTCAACTCGCTGTCATTCGTAAAAATTGACATGAGCACCTGCGGACAAAAAACACACAGGGCAAAGAAGACGAACGAGACAAAGCCGCAAACCTTAAGGCACAGACAGAAAATGTCATTCACAGACCTCTTGTCATTCTTACCCCAGTACTGGGCACCAAGAATAGAAGTTGCCCCTACAGCTGCAAATATAATCATGTTCTGGACAAACTGAATCTGAGTTGCCAGAGATACAGCCGACATCATGTTCTGCTCCACATTGCCGAGCATGAACGTATCTGCCGCCGCAACAGAAGCAAGCATAAGACTCTGAAGTGAAATAGGCAGTGTAAGCCTAAAAAGTTTTGAGTAGAATTCCTTGTCTTTCATTTTAAATTCGGGTAAATCCTAAAGTTTCTTGCGGGCAGGAATATCGTCCAGCATGCCCTGATAATCAGTATTCTTTAATCGGAACACAAGACCGTTTTCATCAGAGTCAATTCTAAGCCCTGTCTTTATCCATTCATTGTTCAGATACACTTCAAATTCATCACCAAATTCAAGCTGTTCCGCACTGTCATCATCTTCATTTCCGATATAGAAAGAACCTGTAACTTCACTGAATTTCAACAAACCTTCGACAATCTTTTCATCTGCCATATCAACACCTTATACCTTAAACTCGTTTATTTTCTTTGAAATATCATTTACAGCCCCGGACATTTGCTGCGCAAACTCAGAAAGTTTAGCCGTTGCCTGCAATGTAGCTTTTGTAGTAGAAACAATTTTATTAAAGTTATCAGACATATTGCCAGAAGAAGATTTGAGGTTTGCAATTGCAGCAAGAATTTCCTTTGTTCCGTTTTCTATTTCGCGGCTAGAACTCTGAACATCACCAGAAGTACGGTTCATTGCATTAAGCGCATCAAGAACCTGCTTTGAGCCTTCATTCTGTTCTTCCATAGCACCCTTTATAGTATTTACAAGCTGAGATGTATTCTGTGCCTTTTGAGATACAAGCTCAAAGGAAGATTTGCTGGAATTTGCGCTCTCTACAACCTTATTGATATTTTCAGCAATTGTCTTTAAGTTTTCCTTTATGTTCTTTGACTGTGCGGCACTTGTATCTGCAAGCTTACGGATTTCTTCGGCAACAACAGCAAAACCTTGTCCTGCAACACCGGCATGGGCAGACTCAATCATGGCGTTCATGGAAAGAAGGTTTGTCTGCGATGAAATGGAAGAAATAATCTGGTTTGTTTCCTGCAAAGACTTACTCTGAGCAAGAACGGTTTCAAGCAATTCATTTACTACAAGGTTTTTCTTTACACCGTCTGTCGTAGCATTATTCAAATCTGCAAATTCAGAAGACATCTTTTCAACAGAATCTGTAACGGAACGGATGTTGCCAATCATCTGCTCAATGCTGGATCCTGCCTGTGAAATGGCAGCAGCCTGCTTTTCAATCATGTCGTTCAAGTGAGTTATGCTCTGAGAAATCTCGGTAACAAAATCACTTGTATCAGTTACAGAAGCATCTTCACTTGCAAGAGTATCAGAAGCTTTTTCTATTTCCTGCGAAATATTGTTAATGTGCCCTTTAGTCTCATCAAGACACACCTGGACATTGTTGAAAGAATCCTTCAGGTTCAAATTTGCCTTTCCAATATCAAGGACAGTTCCGTGCACGGTATCTACAAACGCATTGACAGAAGCCTTTACCTTAGAAATCTCATTGTTGTGGTTAATCTTTATGCGCTTTGTCAAATCCTTATCGCCTTCGTTAAGGTTGTCTACATTCTTCTTGATTTCATCAAATTTTCCTATTATTATCTTAATCATCGTAAGGATGCAGATAAGAAGAATGACAGTAACAACAAGCCCACCGATTACAGAATTACGACCAAGGTTCTCGGTAACGCGAACAGCTTCTTTTTTGGTAACTCCAGCGGCAACCGTCCATGTCTTGTTTGCAAGATTAAACTGCTTCTGAACTATTATGTAATCAGCAGGATTTATTGATTTTTCACCGTCAGATTCCTGAGTGCCAAGCAAGTCTTCGCCAGAACGAAGGCTTCCAGCATCATCGTAAATGCCGACAATTCCTGTAGAAAAGAAATTCTTTGCAAGTGCTGTTATAGGCTCCAGCTCCAGAAAGCCCACCATGCCACCATGAACAAGCTCCCCTGTCCTGTCATCAGTAAAATTTGACCTCACGAAAAGAGGCATCGTATAGCCACCTGCATTTGACTGCCTAGGAGACTCCAGCCATACTTCCACATCTGACTTTTTATGGTTAATCCAGTAATCCCTGTTAAGGACTCCCACTACAGAAATTCCACCTTTGGTGTTATATGTTTCAGGGCCTCCGTCTTTTGCTCCGGTAGCATCATCCCAAAACACCATTACATACTCAAAGCCATCGGGCTTATGCTTATTCTTTATTGAAGTCTTTATGTGCTCCCTGTTGTCAACAGAATCAACGACAGAACTTTGGAACACTTTAAGGCTTTCAACCTTATCACCAAACCATGTTTCGGCAGTATGAACGGACAAGTCCAGAATGCTTTCCAAAGCCTGCGTATATATGCTTTCAACAGGCTTTTTAGTAAGTGTTGTTGTAGTAACAAGAAATGCAGCTATAAAAGTTACTATTTCCGCAAAGGCAATAATTCCATACCGTGACAAAAGGGTTTCATTGTGTTTTTTCATCTTTTACCTCAAATTTTATAACTGATAAGCTGCAATCAACATCCTAATAAAAAAGCATAGCATTAAAATGCATTTTATGCAATTTATTTTCATATCATTCTCAAACTATTGAAGTCCATGGGAATCATGACGTATCCTTATATTTGTTAGCGCACACTGGTCTCCTGTAAGAGCTGCATAAACAGCAGGGCTGGAACTGGTAAGCTTTGTAATGCTTTTGATTGCAATTCCCAGATTTTCAGTAGTGACAGTTATGACATTGCCCTTTCGCAGAATAGCAATTTCACAGTCAAAACCAGCCTTATTTTTTTTCTTCCATGACTCCCAGCCCTCAAAGTTTGAATTCTTACTGAGAAGCATGGTGTTTTTTGCCCAAATGCCGTCATCCCAGTTTTCACCATCAAAGCGAATAAGGATAAATTCCTTGAAATTCTCACCGTTTACCTTACTGTCATCGGAACAAAAAAGTGAAAGATACGGACAATGCCAGATAAGGCGTGCTGTTGGAAGGCTCTTTGTATGGAATTTTATAGTCGTAAGCCCTTCTTTGACAGGAATGCCTTCCGTAGCCGCCGAACGCCAGCCGTCAATCTGAAGATTCTTGATGTCCCCACGGGGGCTGTCAATAAAGCTTATTTCCTTTGCAATGCGCGGAATATAGTCATCACTTACAGTAAAATCACTTTCAGTAATTTCAATCTGGGAAAAATGACAGTGTGAGCCAGTCAGACTCAGATAGGCAAACCTAGAGCTGTCGGGCAAAGCTATAATAATCTGAACTTCCTGAAAGGCATTGAAAATGCGTATAAGGACGTGATCCTTGCACCGTACAGCCTCACCAGCGTAATCAATGCCATTCCTTGCATCCTCAATGGTAAAGTCAGCCTTATGCATTACATCAGCCTGTACGTTCCTGACTTCTTTGCCGTTTACCTTGCCGTCAAACCTGATTTCAGCATATTCCGTATACAGAAGCTCTTGCTTGACACCTTCATCATCTTCAGCATGCAGTCTGCCGTCAATTGCATCAAACAAAATGAATGCAGGATAGGAATCCTTTAGATCTACTCCCCATTCAGCCTTAAAATGCAGATGAATCTTTGCAATGTTCTTGCCAAGAAGAATGCCTTCAGAGCATATAGAGCGGTAGCGCGTGCAGTCAAAGGCGTACGTTCCAGGAGTTCCCTTGACGGAATACCGTTCCTTAAGCTGATAATCAGTATCCCTGTCTATAAGATAAATCATTATCCTTGCAAATTCAGGATCAAACTGAGTTCCCATGCCCTTTATGATCTCTTCGCGAACTTTTTCCTGCGGTATGGGATCTCGATAGCTGCGCTTTGAGGTCATGGCATCGTAAGAATCCGCAACGGCAATAATTCTTGCAATTTCCGGGATATCAGTTCCTTTCATCCGTTCCGGGTAGCCTCTGCCATCATAGCGCTCATGATGGTAGTTTGCAGCTATGGAAATATATGGTGACTGAGATATGCTTGCAAGAATCTGCTTGCCAATGACCGGATGCATCTTGATTGCATCAAATTCTTTATCCGTAAGACGATCAGACTTTGTGATTATTGCATCGGGAATGCCGATTTTGCCTACATCGTGCAAAAGCCCCGCAAAATATACATCCGTACATTCCTTTTCCGTCTTTCCTGCAATTTTTGCTATTTTCCTAGCATATTCCGCCACACGCATGGAATGTCCGTGCGTATACTCATCTTTCGCATCGATGGCATTTGCAAGTGCAGTTGCCGTCTGTTCAAACATAAGCTGGACATGCTTCTGTTCGTTTTTCAGGAACTCTATTTCAAGCTTGTTGGCATGTTCTACGGTATTGTTCATGTCAACAAGAACAAAAATGTAAAGCATGATTACTTCGCCAACAAGAGCTATGCTCTGGCAGGAAATGCCGTAATTAAAGAACTGTATGACAGTTGCTATTATGGGAACTATGTTAAAAAGAAGTATTGGTATGAGAATGGCAGGCTTTATCCGTTTACGGTGTTGCAATATGGTAGAAAACTGCAGAGCGGCGCATATTCCCGGTATCATGTAGCCCAGAATGTGAAAGCGTCCCCTATGATAGTGGTTTGTATCATCAAAAGTATAGTACAGGCCGGCAAACTGGGAGATAATCAGCATGATGACACCGAACACAAAAACAACGTTGGCTATGCGGAGCTTTCGGGGTGCGCGAGTAAGTCCACCTTCATGAGTATACAGATCCATAAGGTATACAGTATATGTATGAAGGATGCACAGAGAAAAGAAAAAGACGCTGAAATTGCTGATGCGAACCATCCACCAGCCTGTCAGTGATACATTTCCTCGGTAGATATAGGCAAAACGGTCCATTATCAAAAGCATTCCCGCAACAAATTCCATGCCCATGAGTGTAAGACGTCGCTTGGTTCCCAGCGTTTTTGAAAAAAAACTGAGAAGAGAAAGGACAAAGCATGTACCGCTTAAAAACAGCATGGCATTCTGCTGATGGAGCCGTATAAAATCCATGCATTCAGTATAGCAGAGTTATTGTAAAAAGGCTATGCAGAAAAAGATTTGAATCTTTTTCACAGAACGATTAGAATCTTTTTCCCAAAACGATTAGAATCTTTTTCCCAAAACGATTAGAATCTTTTTCTCAAAACGATTAGAATCTTTTTCTCAGAACGATTAGAGTCACTGACTGACATGCCTCTTGACACCGCCTGTGAAAATACTATATGCTTTGCGGACATTCACAAGACAGTTCGCAGTCCTTCCTGTCTATAAACAAAACCAGGTCAATTCTTTTACTCCAATAGAGGTTTCTTACATGAATGAACTCTTACTCATCATTACACTTCTTGTATCTTTCGGGGGAACTCTTGTATTCCTGAAAGTCTTTGGCAAAGGCGGTCTGTTTGCATGGATCGGAATCTGCACAGTTCTTGCAAACATTGAGGTAACAATACTGGTACACGCATTCGGCATGGATCAGACTCTTGGCAACACACTGTTTGCAGCCACATTTCTTGCAACCGACATCTTAAGCGAAATATACGGCAAAAAGGATGCTGGCAAAGGAGTTCTTGCAGGAATCTTTACAAACTTAAGCTTTATCCTGCTTTCGTTCATGTGGGTTCACTACATTCCTGCTGAAGGAGACTGGGCGAGCGAGTTTGTAAGGGGACTGTTCTCAAACACGCCAAGAATGCTTCTTTCAAGCCTTATTGCTTACGTAATCTCAGAAGCAATAGATGTTTACCTGTACCATGCATGGTGGAATCTTACAGAAAAGAAGACAGGCAGCCACACAAAGATGCTTTGGTTCCGCAACAACTTTTCAACACTCATATCCCAGTTTGTAAACATAGTAATATTTAACTTTGGTGCATTCTCCGGCATATACAAATTCAACGAACTTATTGCAATTACAGCCTCATGCTACGTAATCTACGTTGCAACAAGCCTGTTGGACACTCCTTTTGTCTATCTTGCAAGAAAAATCGCATATTCCGAAAAGGAATAGCCTAAGCATTTCCTATTGACCTGATAGGGTTTTACAGCTATCATTTACCTATAATATTAATAGAAACAGGAGTTTTTATGGCAAGTGTAAATGGTAAATCTGTAATCCGTCAGGTTGTGGCAATCGGCATTGGCGCTGCAATATTTGTAGCACTGACTACAGTGCAGATTCCGGTTGGATTCGTTCCAAATACTGCCCTTCAGGTAAGGGCAGCTGTTCTGGCATTTTTTGCAGCAGTATTCGGACCTGCCGCAGGTTTTGCCATCGGACTCATAGGTCATGCACTCGGTGACGCACTCTTTTACGGAAGCGTATGGTGGTCATGGGTTTTCCCAGATGCAATATTCGGTCTTTTGGTAGGACTTTGCGCAAAGAAATATGCCATAGAAGAAGGTGCCTTTGCAGTAAAGCAGATTGTCCTGTTTAACACCGTTCAGATCATTGCAAATGCATTAGCATGGGTTCTTGCAGCTCCAGTACTTGACATCCTTATCTATAAAGAACCTGCAAACAAGGTCTTTGCCCAGGGTGTTACAGCAGCCGTGACAAATCTTGTTATTGTCGCTATTCTTGGCACTCTGCTCGCATTCGGATATTCAAAGATAAAAACAAAGTCTTCCTCACTAAAAGAAGAAGAATAATCGCAATTCTATCAAAAGAGGTATTCTTTCACAGAGCGATTGTGTATAATATACAGGCCTGTCCTGATTCTTTATAGATTTGGGACATGTCTAATCGTTTTTTTATGGAACTTAAGAATGCCTCCAGTCATTGAATTCAAAAACTTTACATACAAATACAGAACTCAGACAAAACCAACACTAAAAAACATAAACCTTACTATAAATAAAGGTGAAAAAGTCCTTGTAATAGGTTCTTCTGGTTCTGGCAAATCCACACTGGCAAAATGCATAAACGCACTTATTCCGTCTTCTTTTTCAGGAACAATCGAGGGGTCTTTGACAGTATGTGACTTAAACCCTGCACAAGAAGGCATTTTCAGCATGTCAAAGCATGTAGGCACTGTATTGCAGGACACAGACGGTCAGTTTATAGGGCTTACTGTTGCGGAAGACATTGCCTTTGCCCTAGAAAACGATAATGTTCCATTAGACGAAATGCACGAAAGAGTTTACGAAGCGGCAACGACTGTCAACGTAGAATCTTTACTGCAGTCAGTCCCCGGAGCATTGAGCGGTGGTCAAAAGCAGAGGGTTTCCCTTGCGGGAATTCTTGTTGACGATGTAGAAATCTTTTTGTTTGACGAGCCACTAGCAAATCTTGATCCTGCCGCTGGTAAAAAAATAATTGCACTCATAGATGAAATTAACAAGACAAAGCAAAAAACCATAATAATAATTGAACACAGGCTTGAAGACGTTTTGTATAGAGATGTTGACCGCATAATAGTAATGGAAAATGGAGAGATTGCGGCTGACATGAGCGCTGGCAAGCTGCTTTGCACGGATCTGCTTTCAAAAAAAGGCATACGCGAGCCGCTTTACATATCTGCACTAAAATATGCAGGCTGCACTCTAAAGCCAGAAGACAAACCTGAACACATAGAGACCATGAACATCGTTCCTTATAGGGAAAATCTTTTGGCATGGTTCAAAAAAATAGATAAAGTCGCTGGCACACAGAACAACGAGACAGTTTTGGAACTTAAGAACGTAAGTTTTAGATATGAAGAAAATCTGCCCCTTACAGTAAGGAATGTAAGCTTTTCTATAAAGAAAGGTGAGATGATCAGCATAGTCGGAACTAACGGAGCCGGGAAGTCAACAATCGCATCTCTTATATGTGGCTTTTGCGTACAGAGCGAAGGTCAGATTCTTCTTGATGGGCATGACATTACAAAAATGTCCATTAAGGAAAGAGGCGAAAAAATTGGCTTTGTACTGCAGAATCAGAACCAGATGATTTCCAAAAGTATTATTTTTGACGAAGTTGCTCTTGGGCTTAAAGTAAGAAAAGTTCCAAAAGATGTGATAAAGGAACGAGTAGAAAAAATTCTAAAGACATGCGGAATATATCCATACAGAAACTGGCCGGTAAGTGCCGTAAGTTTCGGGCAAAAAAAGCGCGTTACGATAGCATCAATTCTTGTGATGAATCCTGAAATTCTTATTCTTGATGAGCCTACGGCTGGGCAGGACTATGCCCACTACACAGAGATAATGGAATTCCTTCGCAAGCTCAACAGAGAACTCGGCATTACAATCATAATGATAACGCACGACATGCACCTTATGCTGGAATACACGGACAGGGCCATAGTTATTTCTGACGGGCAGGTTCTGGCAGATGGAAAGAGCACTGACATTCTGACTGATGAAGCAATTACAAAAGCTGCTAGCCTTAAAAAGACAAGTCTCTATGATCTTGCAATAAAGTGTGGCATAGAACGGCCTTCAGAGCTTGCAGACAGCTTTATTCATTACGAACGGAAGAACAAATCAAACAGTGAGGAATCATAATGGCAAAAATAATTACATACAGGGAAAAGGATTGCTTTATACATAGACTATGCGGTTTTACAAAGCTTGTCTTCTTTATTGTATGGACTCTTACAACAATGCTTACATACGACACAAGGGTGCTTGCCGTAATGATTGCAGCAAGCTTCATAATATTCAAGCTGTCAAAGACGGACTGGTCTCAGGTGAGATCCATATTCAGCCTTATCGTAATATTCCTTAGCGTAAACATAATAGCAATCTTTTTGTTTTCACCTTACGAGGGTTGCAAAATATACGGTTCCAGAACGGATCTGTTCCGCTTTTCTGAAAGATATACAGTTACTTTGCAGCAGCTGTTCTACGAGCTTAACGTAATGCTCAAATACTTTACCATAATTCCATCTGTATTCATGTTCATCACATCAACGAATCCAAGTGAATTTGCAGCAAGCTTGAACAGAATCAAGATTCCGTACACAGCAAGCTATTCTGTTGCAATATCATTGCGTTACGTTCCTGACGTGCAGACAGACTTTAGCAGGATAAAGAATGCCCAGGAAGCAAGGGGTATTGAAATGTCATCAAAGGCAAACATTTTTTCCAGATTAAAAAACATGAGTGCCATTCTCTTTCCACTCGTGTTTACAAGCATGGAAAAGATAGATTCTGTTACAAACGCAATGGAACTGAGAGGTTTTGGCAAGCATAAGACAAGAACTTGGTATTCGGCAAGGGCATTAAAAAAGCAGGACTACATAATAATTTTTCTTACAATGCTATTTTCTGCTATCGCACTGACTGTTACGTATATGAACGGCAACAGGTTCTGGAATCCGTTCTTGTAAAAAAACTGACAAAATGCAAAAACAGTATTATAATATAACTCATGCCAATAATTACAGACATGACAGGACAGTCAGAAGGACTTGCAAAAGCCCATTCTGCCGACTTGTTTTTTATTTTTTCAGAAAACGATATTTTTATCACACAAGGGACATCCCTTCCATCCTACGAAACATTCATCAAGTGCATACAGGAAGAAAAAACATCTGCATGGTACATAGAGACAGAACTGAATTATGCGGCTAGCATGTTAAAGAAAGACTGCAAGGAAATTCAAGGCTGTTCAAAAATGCCACTCAGGCAATTCTTTTGGGAAGCACAGAGTAAAAAATTTAAAAACCTTGCTGCGCGGGCACACGGATTCTTAAGGTTGAACGAGACTTACATATACTGTCCTAAATGCGGAACAAAAATGCAGACAGACACTGTAGAAGCTGCAAAAATTTGCCCTTCCTGTGGCAGAAAAGACTTTCCGCACATAGAACCTGCCGTAATAGTACTTGTGCGTAAGAAAGATGAAATTCTTCTTGTAAAAAACAAGAACAGGACATCTGAATTTTTTGGTTGCGTATCTGGCTTTGTAGAACATGGGGAAACTTTGGAAGAATGTGTAGTCCGCGAAGTAAAAGAAGAAACTGGAATATCTGTCACAAACATAAAATATGCAGGAAGCCAGCCGTGGCCATTTCCCGACCAGCTCATGCTTGCCTTTACCGCAGACTACAAGGAAGGTGAAATAAAAATGCAGGAAGAGGAACTGGATGACGCAGGATGGTTCAACAAAAACAACCTGCCTGTCATTCCGCGTCCCGGTTCAGTTGCATATAATCTTATAATGGGAAATATGAATAATTAACCCAATAAGGCTTTTGCCCGTTCAAGCGCACCAGATATGTGGTCATAGATATTCTCGCGTCCAAGCTTATCAGCCATGCCTGTCTTTTCAAGCAACATGTACGGCTGTGTATGGATGCCGGATATTACTATAGTAATGCCTCTGCGGTCACAGGCAGCCTTTGCCTGTTCGAGTGCACGGATTCCGCCTGCATCAAGATAGATGGTATTCCTCATACGGAGAATTAGAACTTTGTAATCAACACCAGCCTTTTCAACTGCAACTTCAAACTTGCGCACCGTACCAAAAAACAGAGGACCTTCAATCTCATAGACCATTGCACCCTTAGGCAGGTCCAGTTTTTCTTCCGGCATGTCAGCTTCGTGAATGCCAGACGTAAGGGCTTCGCGCTTGTTCTGAACTTCTGACAAGTCAATCATCTTCTTGATAAAGAAGAATGCCGCAAGTCCAAGCCCGACTTCAATCGCCATGGTTAAATCTACAAAGACTGTTATAAGGAATGTTACTAAGAAAACTGTCGTATCGGACTTCTGACCTTTTATGAGGGCACGGATTGCAGGGAATCCGGCCATGTTCCATGCGACATTTATGAGTACGGCTGCAAGGGCTGCCATGGGGATGTATGAAGCATATTTTCCAAAGAAAAGAAGTATCAAAAGCAGTGTAAGGGCATGAACAATTCCTGCTACAGGGGTTCGTCCTCCGTTCTTGATGTTTGTAGCAGTACGGGCAATTGCTCCTGTAGCGGGAATGCCGCCAAAAAGGGGAGACGCAATGTTTGCAATCCCCTGCCCTATCAGTTCTGTATTGGAGTCATGCTTTCCGCCTGTCATACCATCTGCAACAACAGCGCTCAAAAGAGACTCTATAGCGGCAAGGACTGCAATGGACACTGCGGTTGGAAAGAGCATTCTTATTGTCTTTAAGGAAAAATCAGGCAACTGGGGTGCAGGCAGAGTATTTGGAATTACGAAATGTTCCCTGCCGTCAGCAAATGTACCGATAGTATCAGTTTTTAATGAACAGAATCTGTCAAGGAGAATTGATGCAACTGTTGCAAGGATAAGGACAATAAAGCTACCCGGTATCTTTTTTATGAACTTTGACCAGATGAAGATGAATGCCAGGCAGACTGATGCCATAATGAAAGAATATAAATTGAGTGTAGATGCGGACTTTATGTACACGATTATCTTGGGAAGAAAATCTCCCGGCATTTTCATATACTCTTCGCCAAGAATCATCATAGGCTTTGAAAAATCTGGAGAAAGTCCAAAAAAGTCTCCTATCTGACCAGCAGCTATAGTTACAGCTATGCCGGCAGTAAAACCTGTAACAATAGTATATGGAATGAACTTTACAAGTCCTCCCATTTTAAACGCACCAAGCAGAATCAAAAGGATTCCAGCCATGACGGTTGCCGTAGCAAGCCCTGAAAGTCCGTAGTGTGATACGACTCCGTAAACAATTACAGCAAATGCGCCTGTAGGGCCACCTATCTGAACGGCAGAGCCTCCGAAGGCAGATATACAGAATCCTGCTATTATGGCTGTAAATAATCCTGCCGCCGGGTTTACGCCTGAGGCAATGGCAAATGCTATTGCCAGAGGAAGTGCAACGATACCTACTATGAGACCTGCAATAAGGTCTGAAACAAAAGTTTTTCCATTATAGTCTTTTAATGAGCTTACAAGCTGTGGTTTAAACATAATGGAAAATTATGTACTTTTTTACGGTTTTATGCAAGTCGGTAGATTGGTACGATAAGAGGCTCAATCAAGTTGCTTCCAATTTTCTTCTTTAAAGATATCATCATGTACAGAAAACCAATGACCGTCACTGGTATCGAAAGTAGTACCACAATTTGTTTCCGTTTGCCAATGTTGCGAAGAGGTTACAAGCTGCGGATGTTTAGTTTTCTCATTGTTATTTATTAATTTTCCTGTAAAAGGATTTACAGGATTTTCTATTATGCCGGCATTCATCATATTCAAACGTGCATAAGCTTTGTTACCCTCACCAATAAATTCAGTCTTTACATGTTCATATTTTGCGTTCAATGCAGGATCATCTGGACTTTCCGTCCAATATACAATGTCAATTCCTCGTCTTTCAAACTCATCACAGACAGGCTTGAATACGTTCCAGTAGCGCTTATGGTCACTGAATATGACATAAGGAATCTTGGTACTGCTTATTTTAACAGATTTCCCCCTGAAACAAAAAACTTAATTTTCATAAAGAGCCTCTGTCCAAAAAACAGAAGTGTAGAAACAACTCCTATCAAGATTAAAAACAACATGCTCCCAGTACCAGGGTCTATGTAAAGAAAAAACATGATAAACCTTTTTATAACAACTGAATTAAATTGAATATAAAAATAAAAGACTCTGACATAATGCAGTTATGACACACATTCAGAAACTTTTCATACAGAATCTGAGGTACTATCGAACACAGGCAGGATTTTCACAATTGTCTTTCTCAGAAAAAATAAACATAAGTCCGAATTATCTGAATGCTATAGAAAACGGAAAGAATTTTCCTTCATTGGAAATTCTGCAGAATATTGCCGATGTCCTGCAGATTTTGCCTTACCAACTTTTTTTAGAAAGCCCTGTCATTTACAGTTCAAAAACGGCAGATTCAGATAAATTATCCAGTTCAAATGAAATAATACAGATAGCAACAAGTTTAAAACAAAAGCTGATAGATCAGATAGATGCAATTATAGAAATGCATTCTCAGCAGACATTGTAGTAATTGCAACAGGCTTTATAAAGTGATAAACTGCAAGAGCAGAATGCTCAGACACTTTGCAATAGCAAAATGTCCGTATGCTGCAAAAACAGAACTTCAAACAGGAGTAACCTTATGAAAAAAATCATCAGCGGCAAAGTCCGTGAAGTATATGATTTGGAAGACGGAAGAATGATTATCGTGACAACAGACAGAATATCAGCGTTTGACGTAATCTTGCCTACAATGATAACGGACAAGGGCAAGGTTCTTAATGCTCTGTCAAACTTCTGGTTCAACTATACAAAGGATATTGTAAAGAACCACATGATTTCATCAAACCTGAAGGATATGCCTGCTGAATTTCAGAAGCCAGAATTTGAAGGCCGCACAATTCTCGTAAAAAAGCTTAAGATGATTCCTTATGAAGTCATAGTGCGTGGGTATATGTTCGGAAGTATGTATGAGGCATATAAGAAAGGAGAGCCTTTTTTGGGTCACAGCTTTACAAAAGAATATAAACAAGCAGAAAAACTTGAAGAACCTATTGTTACTCCAAGTACAAAAGCCAGCGAAGGTCATGATATAAACGTAACACTTGATTACATGAAGAAGGATTTAGGCGAAGAGCTTGGAACAAAAATAGAGCAGACAGCTTTGAGTATTTACAAGAAATGCTATGAACATGCTTACAAAAATGGAATAATCATTGCAGACACAAAGTTCGAATTTGGTATTGATGAAAGTGGAGAACTTGTTCTTGCTGATGAGGTGCTTACACCAGATTCAAGCCGCTTTTGGAATTTGTCAACATACAAGGAAGGAACATCCCCTGCAAGCTATGATAAACAGTTTATACGAGACTGGCTTAAGGAAAACAACCTTGCAGGCGATGCATCCATAAAAAGCATTCCTGCAGAAATTGTTGCAAAGACATCAGAACTCTATCATCAATGTCAGGAAAAAATTTGTAAATAATATAAAATTATTCGTCTCAGCCCTGCTCTATTTGCGAAGCAGGGTCTTTTCAAAATCCATTTCACTGTAATCTACAAAACCAGGAATATTCTTTGCAAGTTTCTGCATTTTAATGTCTGTTCCTGCTATTGTGTCTGCACATTTCTTAAGTTGTCTGTCTATAGACTTTGGCATGACATAATCTTTCTTATAATGAAGCTGATGTTCAAGACTAGCCCAGAAATCCATTGCAATTGTGCGAATCTGTATCTCAACAGGAATTTCCCGCCTCATTTCACTGAAATATACACTAACCTTCACTATTATATGAAGACTGCGATATCCGTTTTTTTTAGGATGCTTTATGTAATCTTTTAGTTCCACAAGTGTAACATCGTCCTGCTGTAAAAGCATTTGCATAACATGATAAACATCACTGATAAAAGGGCAGGTAACGCGTATTCCGGCAATATCGTAAAGTTTATTTACCATATTATCTAAAGTAACCGGAAGCCCCTTACGCTGTAATTTTTCAGCAATACTCATAGGATCTTTCACTCGACTAGAAATTGAACTTATTGGATTTCGTTCATGATTACATTCAAATTCATCTGTAAGTATTTCGAATTTTGTAGTTATCTGCTTGATTCCACCTTCATAAAGCATAAGAATATGCTGGAACTCTTTTGCAGTATTAAGAATGTTAGAAGGATTTCTCAGTATTGTTTTATTATCTTTTACAACCTGTTTTAAAATCAAATCTGTATTCATATATAGAATATAACAATTTTACAGTGAAAAAGAATCATAATTCTTTGATTTAAAATAAAAAAGCCGGCAGCCACCTGCTTTCGCGAGGCTGTGCCCCACTATCATCGGCGCAGGAGAGCTTGACTTCCGTGTTCGGTATGG
>CAMVHR010000047.1 GCA_947167345.1 uncultured Treponema sp. | reverse complement strand
TTGATATTTTTCATTTTTCCTCCTACATAAGTTATTCCTTTTGATTTGTACTTTTGGTACATGTTTTTGGAAAAAAAATGAAGAATTATTCTATTTTGTCTGAATGATTAGAATCTTTTTGCCAGAATGATTCTAATCTTTCTGTCACAACGATTCTAATCTTTTTGTCATAACGATTCTAATCGTTGTGATTTGTTAGAAACTCGCTTGCAGCGACTTTTAGGTTGCCTCTTGCATGTTTACTTCCGTCAGCTCCTCAATTTTTTTTACAGATAGCCCTGTTATGTCAGCAATGTCATTTACAGGGTACTTCTGGCACTTGTGACAGCTTTTTCATTCAAGCCTCGTTTCTCTCCAATGCGTATGCCTTCAAGCCTTACATCAGTGTCATGCCGCACCGGCTAGCACTACGGCAAAAAAAAACGTCTGCAATCATGAAGTAAACTTCAATCGTGCAGACGGCTTTTTGCCAATAAAAGTGTTGACATTTTATGTGATGTCAATGTATAGTAAAAATAATGGAGAACGCTCGTAAATGAGCGACCGCCTCCGTAAAGCTAGTAATGAAACCGCCTTCGAAGTCGTCACACTACGGGCGGTTTTTTTATGCCTTTATCCTATTTTATTAGGAAGGAAAGCAGGTCTATAACAAGAGTGATAATTGCAATGATAAGCATTGCTTTTTCGTAACTCGTCAAGACGTCCTCCTTCATTCATGAGAAATCGGAGGCAAGCCACCATAATTTACAAGCGTTCGCCATAAATATAACAAAAATGTAAACTACTGGCAAGACATAGGAATTTCGTACTAGAACTACAATAATAAAAAAAGCCGCCTGCATCTAACAGCAAGCGGCTTATTGCTATAGTCTTAGTACAACTGATCAGCAAATGCAAGAATCTGCTTTTCTGTCAGACCTTTCTTTGATGTGATTGCATAAGTATATGCACCGTCTACCCATGTTGCCACATGGTAGTTGTCTACTTCGCCGCGAAGTTCAACACGCTTGCTGTCAGCCTTATTAAGGTTTGCAGCCATGTTCTTTGTAATAAGATACTTTGTGTAGTCACCACTTATATCGTCACTTCCCTTTGCCTTGCGGAGACGAACTTCATCCCCACTTTGAACTGAGTTATTTGCATTGTTATTAATAGAAGAACTTGAACCTTCTTTTGCAACCTTGTCAATGTATGCAGCAGAGTCAGCACTTGTGTAAATGATTTCAATCATCTCGCTAGGAATGGCTCTTGAAATCTTTTTACTATAGCTGAATGGAAGACTTGACGGAATGTTGAACTTGAATCCTGCAGCAGACTCCGCCTTTTCCTGAGAATCATAATCTGTATAAGGATTAGGAGTTTTTACTGAAGTCTTTGTTTCTGCCTTTGCAGAAGATTCTTTAGAAGAATTTGATTTAGATGCCCGAGACTTTTTTGTAGAGGCACAACCAGAAAAAGCAACTGCCAGAGCAGCTGCGGCCACGAATAAAATTAAGCTTTTCTTCATAATAAAACTAACATAGAACATTTATTAAAACAAGTCAAGAAAAGTTTAAAGCTTGTTGCCAATCTTGGGAAAGTCACAAAACTGAGTTTTTGGACATGCCTCTTATAACATTTTTTTACATTGACTGCTTGGTTCTTTGGCTGTACAATGTGCTTTAAGTAAAATACTGTAAGTCCGTGAGAGTCTGTTTAATAAAATATTGTTTTTCTTAGGAGTTTGTATGAAAATTTCTGCAAAATTAAGCATGCTCACCGGCATTTCAATATTGTTCTGTTCTATTGCGGTGTGTGCCATTTCAATCTCATTCTTTAACAAGGGATTTTTAAAAACCATATCAGAAAATCTTGATTCCAGTTCTATAGGAGCAAGACGCTATATAGAAGACAAATGGACTTCTTTGGAATACAGCGTGCAAAGTTATGCCCAGCGTAATGATGTAATAACCTTGCTGCGCACGGGGCAGAATTCTCGTCTTGATGATTTGCTTGAAGCTGATCCTCAAATGGATGAATTTGATGCATTTTTTATTACCCGATCAAATGCCCTTGCCGTTGCCGGTTCTTGTTCTACAGATGCAAGTTCGCTTGCATGTATTCAGAATGCATTGAAGGGGCACGTTTCAAGAACGATAGAGCCTGCTCCTGCTTCTGGCAGCTTATGCATTCTTTTTGCCGCAGCTCCAGTCGTATATAATGACAATATTATAGGTACTGTTGTTGCAGGATACGATATGGAATCGGAATTATTTGTCAATTACATAAAAGAATCATTTGGCATGGAATGCGAAATTATCTTGGACGGAATTCGAATTTCATCTACGCTCCGTTCTGACAATGGAGCTTCGCTTGCTGGTTCTTCAATAGAAGATGGTAGTGTCCTTACTTATGTAGCAAATGGTGAAATGTACAGAGGTGATGCTTTAATAAATGACATTTCGTATCAGTGCTGCTATATTCCGTTGCTGGATGATACTGGCAAAGTTGATACAATGGTTTTTATTGCTAAAAGTAAGGAACTTATTGCCAGCACAAAAAGGAATGCCCTTGTTGTTGTTATTCCATGTCTTATTGGACTTTGCCTTGCATTCATATTGGTTGTAATACTTACTATTAATTCTACAATTAGACCGTTGCTTATAGTAAAGAATTCTTTTGCTGATATTTCTACAGGCAATGCAGATCTTACCAAGCGCATTGCTGTTTCTTCTAATGATGAGATTGGTGATGTTGTAATTGGATTTAACCGCTTTTCGGGCAAACTTCAGTCTATTGTTTCTGAAGTAAAAAAATCCAAGGCTGACTTAACCTCTCAGGGAGACAGCATGGAGCAAATTACTGGTGTTACGTCAGGTGCAATCATTGACATTATCAATAGCATTGATGGAATTCAGGAACAGATTTCTAATCAGGGCAGCAGCGTTGAGCAGACGGCAGGCGCTGTCAATCAGATATCATCAAATATTGATTCCCTTAATTCAATGATAAAAGGTCAGGCTGCAAGTGTTGAAGATGCCTCCTCTGCCGTAAAGGAGATGATTGGCAATATTTCTTCCGTCAACACTTCTGTAGAAAAGATGGCTGCCTCTTTTTCTGAATTGCAGGAAAATACCCAGACAGGTGTATCTAAGCAGCTTTCTGTAAATTCTAAGCTTCTTGAAATTGAAACTCAGTCAAAGACTTTAGGCGATGCCAATAAAGCGATTGCTAGCATTGCCAGCCAGACCAATCTTCTTGCCATGAATGCTGCCATTGAGGCGGCTCATGCTGGTGAAGCAGGAATGGGCTTTTCTGTTGTTGCTGATGAAATTCGTAAGCTCTCAGAAACTTCATCCGCTCAGTCAAAGCGAATAGGGCAGGAGCTTTCTAAGATTCGTGCTTCCATTAATGATGTAGTCACTGCTTCTCAGGAATCCTCTGCGGCACTGACATCTGTGTCTGATAAGATTCGCGATACCGATGAACTTGTCATTCAAATACGTTCTGCTATGGATGACCAGAATTCTGGTTCAAGAAAGATAAGTGAATCTTTGCGCAATATGAACGACAGTACTCATGAAGTTCAGTGTGCTTCTCTGGAAATGGCTGAAGGAAATAAGCTTATTCTTACTGAAATAAATCGCCTGCAGTCAGCAACTGCTTCTATAAAAGAAACTATGGAAGGAATGTCTGTTGGTACAAAAAAGATTGCCGAAGCAGGCACTTCTTTGGAAGATGTTACCGCACAGGTAAAGTCTTCCATTGATAAGATGAGTTCTCAGATTGACCAATTTGTAGTTTAAAACTATTGTTTTTCATCAAAGTATTCCTGCATGGTCATCATTTGGACATGCAGGGGGCTTAATCCGCTCAAAATTAATTCTGTAGCTTGTTCTTTTTCTTTTGTAAAGCCGGAGATGCAGTCTTTTAGATAGATTACCTTGCACCCCATGTCCATGGCCTCAAGTGCTGTATATAATACGCAACATTCTGCAACTACGCCTGTAAGAACAACCCTTTCGGCTTTTATTGCTTGACTTCGTATTTGTGGAATGTTCATGGAAGAATATGTGCTTTTACTGTATAACGGATATTTTCCAGTGAGTTTTTTCATTTCAGGCACAAGTTCATTAAGCCACTTGTTGCTATTTATTTCAGAGTATACCCTGTTATAATCTTTCCATGTGCCGACAGGATTTTCTGCAGGAAGATATTCAGAAAGAATAATATTCTTGGAAATACTTTTTTCCGTGAGTTCACCTATTCTCTTTGCAACGCCTTCTGTGTCAAGACATGCCCATGCCTGATTTTTAGTGTAGACATTCTGCATGTCAATGACAAGAATCAGATCATTAAGCTTCATACATTGCATCAGCCTTTTGTATCATTTCTGTTTCCCAGTCAAGAAGTTCCCGCTCAATCCTTTCTTCAGATTTTAATTCGTCTCCCTTGACATCGCAAAGTATTCTGAATACAGGCTCTGTGCCGCTTGGACGCATCCAGATGAATGCTGTTGGTCGCTTGTTGCTGTCATAGAACTTTATTTTCAGTCCGCCTGTTCCATTGTTCCAGTCAAGACTATATTTTTTTTCTTCTGTTCCGTTTGTGCAGTCTGCTTCAAATGATTCAAAATCATATATGTCCTGCATCTTTTCTTTTTTTTCTGTCCATTCCTTCATAAATACTGTCTGGAAGTTCTGCTTCAAAAGTCCCTTGTCTGGAGTGTGTACGTTAAGTATAGCCCTAGACTCGCTGACTCCTGTAGTGGCATAAACAGGAAGTGTTGCAAGAATATCTGAAAGTGAAAAATCTTCTTTATATTTTGCCATCTGTTCTGATTTTTCGCACCATATATGGAAAAGACCTTTCTGCCGTTTTCCATCTTTCGTACAGTCCTTTATAGAAAGCAGCTTTATGATGGCAAACAGTGTTGCAAGTGGGTCTCGCACACGGGATGGTGCTGTGATGTTTCCTCCATTGCTTCCTTCTCCTAAAATTCGGACTTTATAGCCTTCGTCACGCTTTTTCTGTGCAAGGTTTACTACATTTGCCTCTCCAACTTCTGCCCTAAACAGAGATACGTTAAATGTGTTGCAAATGTCATCAATTCTCATGGAAGTAGGGCAGTTTACTGCTACGGCTTTTTTTTCAAGAATGCTCAGTGCCTTGTGATACAGGCTTTTCTTCTGAAAACGGCATGTTTTCCAGTAATCATAGGAAAGTTCTGCCATGACGCAAAGGGAAAATACTGTTTGTGCAGGAATAGGAAGGGCTTTGTGAATGCGTTCGTCCCAATATACAATGTTTCCCCTGTCTCCATCACAGTCTGGCATGTATCCTAACAAAACGCTTTCATCTCCACCTTCCTGAAGTTGCTGCATTTGAGATGCGCAGTAAATAAGATTTTCGGGCTCTGGAATTATTGCGTGGGCAATTTTTCCTGGTTCATCGTTAAATGGAAGAAATTTAATGTTGCATGAGGGAATAAACTCATTGTCAATAGATGCGCTTCGTGCAGAACCATTCATGTCACATACTACGGAAAGTGGATTCTCTGCAATATATGATTGTATTACATTAAAAATATCATTCTGTTCTTCTTCTATGTCTGTTCCTGTAATGACTGTTTTTATGAATGCGTTATATGCTTCCAATGATTTTTTCTTATGATTGTCACTTTCATTTTTTATGAGCGTAATGGCGGCATTATCCACAGAAGCTAGAATGTCCTGTGCATGTTTTTCAGCATCTTCATCAAGGCACTTTTTTTCAAATTCAGCGATGAGTTTTTTTGCTTCAGCGCCTTCAAGAACACCACCGTCATTCAGTCCAAACTTTATGCCGTTGTGTCCGATCGGGTTATGACTTGCAGAAATATATATAAATCCGTCAACGTTTCTTGCATAAGCCATGATTTCTGGCGCGGAGGCAACTCCTAAATACTGTATGTTAATATGTCGGCTCTGTAGTGCCCTCAGAATTGCATCTGCAATTTCTGTTCCCGTAGGTCTTGTATCCGTTGCAACTGCGACAACAGGTGAATCTTTGTCTGACACAGAAATTACATACTGTGCAAATGTTTCTCCGATTAAAGCACAAATAAGCGCATTGTCTTTACCTATTGCAGGGGAAGCGTCTTCTCCGTCTCCACTCTGTGTAAAAATTTTTCTCCAGCCTGAAGCCGAAAGAATCATGTTGTGTTCCATACGCTCCTCCTTAGATGTCATCGACTGCATCTATGCCGTCAAAGCAGTTTAATTCTTCTTGTACTTTTGAATCAGGATTTTCTGCTACAGCCCGTCTGTAACATTCTATGCCCAGTTCTATATCACGTTCACAGCCTTTTCCGTTGATATACATAGACCCCAGTTCTTCATATACTTTAGTGCTGCCGTTTTCCAATGCAGATGAATACCATTGGAATGCCTTTTCATAGCTTGGACTAATTCCCCTTCCTGTGTAATAAAAGTCAGCTATCTTTTTCATTCCGTCTACATTTCCCAGTTCCGCAGACTGCAAGTAATATTTTGCGGCCTGCGAGTCTGTATTGTCCAGTAAATTCTTTGCATTATCATAAGCAAGTGCAAGATTGTAGCTTGCGTCTGCTGTTCTTTTCCTTTGAAGCAGTTCACGGGCTTCAGCGATTTTCTGTGAACAAGTATATGTTGTATACTTCATTTTGTTGCTGAAATTTCTTTCAATGTACAGTCTTTTTGTCTTGGCATCTGTAATGTTAAGGGTTTCTGCATTTGAAGCTAACAGATGTGCATCGTCAATTTTTTCATAATTACCGTCAAATGTAACGGCAGTATCCCGTATGTAGCAGTCTATCAGGAGCAAAAAGGCAGGTGTGTAGCCATATTTTGCAGCTGAAATTATCAGGTCGTCCATATTGGTAATATCTGTCGTCCAGACAATTTTTTCATAGGCAGTATAAAATGAATACTCGTCCAAAGCCCTGCATCCGGCATCAAGAATCTCTTTTAGTTCTTCTTTTGTATTTGCCATGTTTGCAAGAAATCCGTAACCTTCCGAATACTTTAGGTCAATTGATTTTTGATATGCGGCTTTTGCATCCTTAGGCTTCTTTTTTGCCCCATATCCGTTCTGATAGCACCTTCCAAGACATACTAGAGCTGGTGCATATTCTGGTTCTTTTGCCAATACTTCGGTTATGATTTTGAATGCTTCTTTTACATCTTTATCTGGCTTTTTTGAAATTGACGGAATGTTGTAGGATTCTGCATTCATGTCTTCTAGCAAAATCCATGCATACCATGTCTTCATAAAGCTGTTGCCGTTGACAGCCCTGTTTTTAAACCATGTGAATGCTTCTTTTCTGGATGCAGCAACACATGCTGCCTTATTAATGACTGTCTCTTTTTTTGGCTGCTCAGGATTTTCCCAGTATGATACATCGTTCTTGAACCTGCTTGCCTGAAGTACCTGTGCATAAATATCATCTATCTGGCTATATGCATTTTTTAACTGTTTTGTTCCCAATGGAAATGCATTGCTTTCTGCTACAGCCTGCTTGTACTGTGATAATCCTTCGGCATTCTTTTTGTGGCGCATTGCTAGTTGCAAAAGACATTCTGCACTGCCTTTTCCTGCTCCTTTTGAAAACCATTCAGAACCGCTTGTAGTAGTATTTTCTGAAGGATATAGGTAGTAATAAATTCCTAAATCCCTGCACACTGTTTCATCCGGTTCATTTTTTTCAAATTCATAGAATTCACGCAATTCCTGTATTTTTCTCAGTTCTGCTGTTTCCTTCTCGTATTTTGCATCGCGGTACTGGTAGTAAAAGAATGAAGCCAAATCAGAGTCTTTGCTTACACCAAGCCCTTTTCTGTAAATTCTTGCTGTCTGGGCAAAACCTTCACAGTCACCGTAAGTTGCTGCCAATGTGTAGTATTCAATTGCGGATGTAAAATCTTTTTTATTCTCATAGTTTTCTGCAATCTGCATGCAGGCTTTTGCATTGCCGAGTTTTGCAGCCTGAGCCAGAGATCCGTCAAGAAGAAATGCTCTTGAATCATTGTATTTTTGAGCACGCCTTAAAAGATTCTTTGCGTTTTGATTTGAATAGTTGCCATATAACGCGGCAAAAGCCAGCAGTGCTTCCGGAAAATTCTGGGAGGCTGCCATTCCGTACAGGGCTTCTTCTTTATTTGTGTCAGTTCCTTTTACTGCCCATCCTTCTTCTTTTTGCAGTGCCATAAGGTAATAGCTGCCTGCAAAACCTGATGTATATGACTGTGAAATGTATTTTCGTGCAAGGGCATAATTCTTTATTGTGCCCTCATGATTCTTAAGGCATAATGCTACTACATACTGTGCGTAGGGAACAAAAGAACGGTACTGGGCAACATTTCCGTTTGCAATTTCAAGATACCACTGATAGGCATCTTCTGCTGTTGAAGGGCTTCCTTCTGCTGCCGTAATGGCTGCATTCTGAAGGACTATGTCTTTATGATGCTTTAAAAATGTCTCGAAGTACCAGCTGTCCAGCGGATAAAATTCAACAGCACTAGCAAGTGCTGAATCATACAGTTGTTTTTCTGAAAAGAATTCCAAGGTTTCGTCCGTATCTTTTGCAATGTTAATACTGGTTCTTTGTGTTTCTTCAGGGTACGTAATGGAAAATGCCTGAAGGAATATTGAGAATGATGCAAGAACTATCAGTAGCAGTTTTTTCATTTTTGAACTCCTTTTTATATTTTTATACAATTATATCATACTCTTTTCATTATATAGTATCTATATGAATTTTAACAAGATTGTTCTTTCCATGTTACTGTAAAGGCATAAAAAAATCCCATGTACAGATTGTGCCAGTACATGGGATTTTAAGTTAGCTGTAAGCTAATTTTATTTTATATATGCGAGTGCTGAATCTGCAGCAATCTTTCCGTAAATACAGATGTCTGCGACGGCATTACCACCAAGGCGGTTGCCTCCATGAACTCCACCTGTTACTTCTCCTGCTGCATAAAGTCCTGGAATTACAGCATCAGAAGCATTTAAAACTTCTGCATTGGTATTAATCTTAATGCCACCCATTGTGTGGTGTACGGCAGGACCAACTTCTACTGCGTAGAAAGGACCTGTTGCAATTGCACGAGGCATTTCGGATGCCTTTCGTCCAAAGTCCTTGTCTCCGTTCCCGCTTGCCTGATAGTCATTGTAAGTCTTTACGCTTGCTTCAAGAGTCTCCGCATTCATGTTAAGCTTTGCGGCAAGACCTGCAAGTGTATCATCCTGAGTGAGAAGCCCCTGCTTTACATAGCCTTCAATGGCTTTGAGAGACTCGCGTACCCCCTGATCAAACAAAAGGTATGCTGTTTTTCCTGTCTGTGCCAGAATATCCTTTGACATTACGTCACGTGTTGCCATTTCATTGCCAAAGCGCTTTCCGTCATGATTTACCATAATGGCACCATTGCCACGGACTGCTTCTGTAATCATAAATCCGTTTGAAGGTACAACTGTCGGATGTGTCTGAATCTGTTCCATCTGAACGAGAGCAGCATTAAACTTTTCAATCCATGCAAATGCATCTCCTGTTGCTCCCTTGTGGTTTGTTGTTCCGAATCCTGCAAGTTCCGGCTTGTATTTTACAACCATTTCATTATTTGCACCGAATCCGCCTGTAGCAATAATGACGGCTTTTGCAGTAATCTTGTAATCTCCGTCTGCCGTGCTTACTTTTACACCGGCAGGCTTGCCATTTTCTTCTATAATGTCTGTTACTTTTGCATTGAAGCGGAGCTCTGCTCCTGCATCTTCTGCTGCCTTTTTCAATACAGGAACAAGGTGTGCTCCTATTGCAGAACCGCCCTGTGGTCTGTGTGTTCTTTTGTTTGTAGAACCTGCCATTTTACCGACATCAGACAAATCTGCACCAAGAGAAATGAGCCAGTCAACTGTTTCTGCTGATTTTTCAACCATGTTCCTTACAAGGTCAGAATCATTAAGGTTGTAGCCACCTTTCATTGTATCCTGATAGTATTGCTCGTTGGAATCCTCAATGCCAAGTTTTTTCTGAACGCTTGTCTCACTGGCATTCAAACCGCCTGTAGAAGCATTTGTGTTGCCTCCGGCGATAGCCATTTTTTCAACGACAATAACTTTTGCTCCCTTTCCTGCTGCTTCTGTTGCGGCGCTTAGTCCTGCTCCGCCTGCTCCAATTATTACAATATCGCATGAAGCATCTTCTACAGAAGATGTTTTTGCAGCAGCAGTACCGTTGCTTACGGCAATTGCATTCTGCAAGGCTTCCATTGTTGCGTTTGATGTTATTGTAGCTCCTGCTACTACATCCAGACCGCTTACTTTCTGCGTTTTGACGGCAAGATCAATAATCTTTTGAATTGCAGGTTTTGCAAAATCTGTTTCTTCTTCCTTAAGTACTTTTCCACTTACTATTTTTCCTCCGCTTACGGTGACTTCAACCGTAATGTCACCATTTCGTCCGTTTCCAGTACCTGTCCATGTTCCGTCTTTGTATGCTGCTTTTTTTGTACAGCCTGTTCCAAAGAATATTGCTATTGCAGAGCAGATTAAGAATACTGCAGCAGCAATCAACGTGTGTTTTCTGTTCATAAATGAGAACTCCTTAAATTTATTAGGTGCGTTGAGTTAGTATATAGCAATTACATGACATTTTCAATTACTGTCCTGCATACTCTGAATCCCAGACTGCTGCTCTTGGCTGTAGGGGCGCTTCCGCTTCGGAAATATACAGTACACTGCTGAGGATCATCTAACCAGCTGCCTCCGCGCTTAACGTGCATAGTTCCTATTTTTGGTCCGTGAGGGTTTGTAAGGCTTGCAATTGGCAGTTCGCCCATGTAGTCCCAGCACCATTCTGCAACGTTTCCGCACATGTCATAGAGTTTCAGGCTGTTCGGAGCTTTTGTTCCTACATCATGAGTTGTAACTTCACTGTTTTCTCCATACCAGGCAACTTCATTTATATTACTGCTTCCTGCAAACTGGTCAATTTCAGCTTTTTTTCCGCCCCTTGCTGCGTATTCCCATTCTGCTTCTGTTGGCAGCCTGTATCCATTGGCTGCAAAATTGCAGATTACGCGTTTCCATAGTGGGCTTGTGCTGTCAAACTGGCTTAAGTCAGTGGCATTACCAATGCTGTAACATGGAGCCATGCCCTGCATCATGCTTAGGGAATTGCAGAAGATGAGTGTTTCGCACCAGTTTACTGTTTCTACAGGTCTGTCTGCACCTACGAGTTTTGACGGATTTTTGCCCATGACATATTCATACTGCCTTTGGGTTACAGGAGTTTCTCCTAGTTCAAAGGCAAGCAGTGAAACCTTGCGGTTGAATTCGTTGTAGCCCATTGGAAAAGTTCCTGCCGGAATGCTGACTAAATTAGGTATGTCTTTGCTTTCAACAGTTATAGCTGTGCTTTGGTTTTCCGAAACAGGTGCTCCGCAATGAGGGCAAAACTTAAATTGCTGAATTATTTCAGCTCCACATTTACTGCAAATCATTTTTTCTCCATATAAAATAGCGGCATTTTTGAATATGTCACAATAAAATACAATAAAATTATATCACAGTTATAGATAAAGGCAATCCAGAAAATCAAAAGAAAATTAGATTGACTTTTTTGCAGAAAATGCGAAAATATAGCTATGAATATTACAGAAAATAAAAATGGTGACACGACTACATTACTGGTTTCCGGCAGACTTGATACAACAACAGCCCCTCAACTTGAATCAAAATTGAGGGAATGTTCTAAAGGCATAAAAACTTTAAATCTAGACTTAAAGGATGTTGAATATATTTCCAGTGCAGGACTTCGCGTTGTTCTTCTTGCCCACAAACTTCTGGCAGGATTCGGGGGTAAGCTTTCTGTTCAGAATCCCTCTGACTTCTGTAAGCAGGTTTTTCAGGCAACAGGAATGGATTCCGTACTGACAATTGCCTGAAAAACTTTTCTTTTACCAAATCAAGAAATTCTTTTCTGAATCGTAAGTAGGTTATATCCTTCAGAATATGTATATGTAACGTTGTCCATAAACTGTTTTGTCAGGTAGATGCCCAGACCTCCGATGTCTCTGTCTTCGGCAGAAAGTGTCGTGTCCGGGTCTTCTTTTGCCAGCGGATTAAACTGAACGCCCTTGTCCTTAAAAGATATTGTAACGACTGGCTGTGAATCGGTTTTTGTTAGTGTACATGAAATTTCTACATTGCCTGTTTCAGGCTTGTATGCGTAGTGTGCAATGTTTATGTATATTTCTTCTACAGCCAGATCAATCTTGTTTAATATTTCGGATGAACAGTTTTTAGGAATCATGCTGTGTATAAAGTCAGAAACTGGCTGCATGTTTTCGTCTGTTGCATCGAATGTCTTTATCTTCGTTGTGCTGTCATTCTTTTCTTTTATCGATAGGTCCTTCAGCACCAGTTCAAGCATTGTAATGTCATCAAACTGAGGGGCGTCTCCTTCAAACGTGGCAATGTCTTTCCTTATTTCCTCTAGGATTTCTTTTGATGACAGGTGTTGCTTGTCTGTTATTGAGGCAAGCAGCCTGTCTTCACCGAACAGCTCATTGTCTTTGTTTGTTGCTTCTGTAACTCCATCTGTATAGACAAACAGCCTGTCACCCGGTTTTAATGTTACTGAGTGTTCCTGATATTTCATTCCAGGCAAACCCGCAAGCATGAGGTTTGGCTTTACAGTAAGGTATTCAACAGTGCCGTTGTGGTATATTATAGGTGATGTGTGTCCTGCATTTGCAAATGCAATCTCCCCTGTACTGATCGTAAGAATTCCCATCCAGCAGGTAACGAACAGTCCTGCATCATTTCCTTCGCATAACTGGTCGTTTACCTGTTCGAAAATTTGTGCTGGATTTTTCTTTTGAAGCCCTACATTTTTTATGAGAGTCTTTGCAATGACCATGAAAAGGGCTGCCGGAACACCTTTTCCGCTTACATCTCCTACAACGACTGCAAAATGGTCATCGTCTATCATAAAGAAATCGTAAAAATCTCCTCCGACTTCTTTTGCAGGTTCCATTGAGGCAAACAACTCTATTTCAGGATGTTCTGCATAAGGGGGAAAGATTCGTGGGAGCATGTTCGCCTGAATTTGTGTGGCAACATCAAGTTCTGCACTAAGCCTTTCTTTTTCCGCTGTGGTGTGCGTAAGGTCAGCGATGTAACGGTGCATGTCTACGCTCATTTTTTCTACTGCTCGTGCAAGGGTTGCAATTTCGTTGTTACCTTTGATTTTTTTCAGAATGCCAGAAAGTTCTCCCTTGTGGCGTGCAAAGTTTGCCGTTTCGTGAGTGACAAGAACAAGTGGTTTGATTACTGCTTTTGACAGGACGATTATATAAATTAAAATAAAGAGGGCTGTTAGGGCTGCTGAAAAAATAAACGTAGACTTAAGGTAGCGGTTTTTTAGAGACCTTACTTCGCTCATTGGCTTTACAACGCTAAGGATTGCAACTGTAGCATTGTTTTTGTCTTTGACAGGTATTGAAGTTGTGACATGACCGCCCGTTTCGTTATAAACAAATCTAATGTAAGGTTTTTCTTCAAGCATGACAAGCTTTAGCTGTGCAATATAGTTTGCATCATATTTTTTGAGGGAACTGGTCCTTCCAAGCGGATAAGCCTTTCCGTTTACTACATCAGGATGTACCGTGTCATAAATGTATGTGCGCGACTCAAATTTAGTGTCTGGCACAGTAACATATATGTATGCCAGCATGGCTGTTTTTGTAAGCACGTTTAGTTTTTCATCAGTTTCTTTCCAGTCATCATCTGCTGGGGCTCCTGCTGCATAGTCTAGAATACGGTCTCCGTCTATATAAGACAGTGCAGTGTATGCAAACTGCTGGGTTATGTTTTCGTATTCTTCTTCAAAAAGCGATTTGAAGACCCTGTATCCTGTCAATCCGTTTATAAGGCACAAAATTGCACAGAATATTACAATATAGAGTGGAAGTCTGATAATCAGACTTGCGGCATGTATTTTTTTTACAGAGTTCTGCATAGCTTTCAGTATAAGTCACAATTTGCAAAAAAGAAACTAAAAAAACGCTCTGTTGAGGAGAGACAACGTCACTTTGCATTCAGCTTACAGTATACCACTTTGTCACAACGATTCTAATCGTTTTGCCGCAGCTCCTTGATTTTTTCAATCAAGCCTTACATCAATGTCTTCATTAACCGCTTTTTTTCATACATTAGTGCATCGGCTCGCTGCTGTGCATCAATAAAATCCTGCTTTGAACGTGGTGTAAAAAATACATATCCATACGCACATGAAAATGCATACTCCTGATGTTCTGGATGTGAAGAAAGAAATTCAAAAGAAGCAATCATCTTTTCTACTTCCTGTTTAGAAGAATCCTTACACAGGCAGATGAACTCATCACCGCCGATGCGGAATACGGTACCGTTTTCACCGAATGCCTCTGACAGGCAACGGCAGAATTCATTTATGACCTTGTCGCCAAACAAATGCCCCTTTGTGTCATTCAGCTTTTTCAGATTGTTCATGTCAAACAAAATAAGGCAACAATTTGACATTTTATCAACATGAGGATCAAAGTTTTCGACAAGCGAAAACCATGCAGTCTTGCTGGAAACACCCGTGTTAAAGTCTACGAATGCAAGCTTACGGTACAGCTGGGCTTTTCTTACGGCTTCAAACTTTTCAAACGATGTGTGGTACAGAACGACGGAAAGTGATACGAACATAAATGCAAAGCCCATGCTCATCAAAACGTCCGTGGCCTTTTTCTTGAAAATTCCGCTGACAACAATCAGAAACATCAAGGCACTGATTGTCATCAACACTGTAAAAAGAATTTGTATTCCGTGACTTTTGACGGATTTATTCTTGTTGACTATGTATGCGGCATAAAAACAGTAAACTATAAAAAGAATCTTGATGACAGCGACAGAATCTGCAAGTTGTACAATTCCAAGTATCTGAAGCAATACTAGTATGCACGAAATAGAGAATGCCAGCAAAAAGAATGCATTGCTCCACGCTTTCATTTTTTTAGGTGTAATATCACTTATGAACTTGATTGTAATCAGCATTATGAAAAACTGCATGAGATATTCCAGAATCCAATGTACACCCTGATTGCCTATGAACATCTGCATGACGCGGGATTCCTCCAGCTGCCATACGCCTACAAGGAATACCAGAACACCAAGATGAATCAGCGTTTTGTCACCGCCTTTGTTTGGATTGTAAAGGGAACTCATCAAAAAGACCAGAATGCTGAATATAACCAGGACAAAACCAAGTAAAAGCTTGTCCAGCCTGTTCCATACGAGGCGGAACATGATTGATTCATATTCTCCAATGTATATGCCTGCATACTCTCCTGCGTGTTTAGGGATCAGCGCCGTAAGTTCCAGACACAGTTCTCCGTCTTGTACTGAAGGAAGCGAAACTATATGGTAAAAGGAACGATAGCTTGCAAGCCAAGACGGTTTGCCGGGTGCTTCATATTTATATAGTGAGACTCCATTTAAAAAAAACTCTGCCGCCTGATGATGCGTATAAAAACACAGTTTTGACCGTGTGTAAGATGTATATTTGTGATAAATCCTGCTTACCATTCTATCAGATGGAATTTTGTATGGGAGAGTTATGCTGACTGCATTTCCGCTGGCGTCGTAATAATACCATCCGACGTTATATGATTCTGATGGTGCAGGCATTAATGAGACAGATTTTGAATGCCTGGACTGTACAAGAATATATAGTCCAAGCAATATCAAAATGCCGCATAATATGTATATACAGAAATATTCCTTCCTGTGTTTAAGAAAGCGAAGCATATAATATTTCAGTATAGACCTTTATTCGTTACAAAACAAGAAATTTCTAAAACTGCAGGTTAGTTTTGCTTCAATGGTACTACAGCACCTGTTCCAGGCACGACATAGGCGGCTTCTGGAACTTCCTTACCGTTCCATCGTTTTGCACGCTCCAGTTCAATTTCGTAATCCCACTGAGCTTTCATGACAGAGTAGTTTTCAGAAATCTTTTTATTTGTGTATGCCTGTGCGTCTGCCTTAATGCGCTCTGCATCAGCTTCACCCTGCGCTCTTGCAACGGCAGCCTGTGCGTCAAGCTCTGCTGCCTGTTTTTTTGCTTCCGCCTCTTTTACAAGTTTCTGAGCCTGTGCCGCAGCAATATTTGCTTCCTGCTCAGCCTGCTTTACCTGCTGAGTGCGGTTTGCGGTCTCTTTTATCTGACGGTCAAAATCCTCGCTCCAGTCCCAGTTTGTAATTGTAGTCTGGCTTATTGCAATAGGGTAGTCTGCCATTCTTGCAAGCATGGCTTCTGCAACTTCAGACGTTATTTTATTCTGCTGTTCTACAAGCTCGTAAATGCTGTATTTGCCAGTGGTTTCTTTTAAAGATGCCTTGACATTATCTTTCATTGCACCCTGAATGATTGAATCATTATAGTAACGTGTAACAATGTCCATGATGCGGTTTTCGTCATATATATAGCGGACGGCTACAGTTGCTCCTACAGTCTGCATGTCCTTTGTAATTGCACCGTCACCACCGACTGTGAATGTAACTTCATAAGTCTTTGGTTCAAGACGGAATTTACGTACACGTGAAATAAAAGGAATATGGGCCTTTACTCCAGGCTGTACTACACCTTCTTTTATTTGTCCAAGCTCAACTACAACGCCCCTTTCATTAGGTGCAACGACTGAAAATGAATTTGCAATTACAACTACAATCAGCAGTATAATGATTCCTGTCATGATCAATCCGCTGCTTACACTTCTTACAATATTACCGTCTTTCTGCATAATAAACTCCTTATTTATGACTTTTTTGTAATATACTGAAAAGCCTTTATCGTTGCAAGTGAAAAAAACAGCCTGCTTTTAGAAATTTCTTGTTTTGTAATGAATAAGGGTATATAATTAATGTTATTATGGTTCGTTTTCTTAAGCACTAGGAGGAAATAGCGATGAAGAGAGGTTTGATATTTGCTGCAACTGCCTTAAGTACGGCACTTGCATTTGCAGGCGGTGTTGAAAACAAAACAAACATGAGCACAGGCTATCTGCGTAATCCCAGCCGTAATGCTGAATCCCAGCGTCCTGAAGCGGCATTCTACAACATTGCAGGAACGGCTTTCATGGATGATGGTCTGTGGATTGAAATTGGTAACCAGTTTGTATTAAAAGACTATACGCACGAGGTTAATAGTGATACGTTGGTGCCTGTCTTTAAGTCTATGAATATAGAGACGGCATCTTCAGATACGACAGATGTATGGCTCTATCCTGATGTAGACTTAGTAGTCCACAAGAAAAACTTTGCTGGCTTTTTTAACTTTGGAGTTTATGCAGGCGGAGGTTCTCTTAATTTTTATAACGGTTCATCATTAATTGCTGCAAAACTTATCAGTGCTGCAAAAGAAGCCCAGACTGCTGCTACTCTGTATGCAGGTGCAGGTCAAGCTGCGGCTGCTAAAAAATATGCTGATCTTGCACTGTGGGTTCGTGGTGCTGCTACGGATCATGTCCTTAAGGTAAAGTCCATCACTTACGGTGGTGAGGTTGGTGGTGCATACAAGTTATTGGATGACAGGCTTTCATTTGCAGGTGCATTCCGCATGGTTTATGGAACACAGTCAATGGAACTTAGTTCCAAAGACGCCTATTTCAAGGCTGCAAATGGAGGAGACTCAATCGGTTACGATGCAAAGGCCATTGGGTTTGGTGCTGTCTTTGGCGTACATGCCCGCCCAGTAGAAAAACTCGATCTTTCACTCCAGTATGCAACAATCAACAAGATAAAGTACGAGGTTGACAATGTAGAAGGAAACTTGGCTTCTGGCGTTGGTATTGAGGATGGTAAAAAATTCAATACAGACCTTCCTGCAACACTTTCATTTGGTGCTTCCTACAGTGTAATTGACTCCCTTCTTATTTCTTTCAGCTTTAATTATTACTTTAACAGACAGGCCGATATGGATTCTGTACTTGGAGAAAACGATTATAATAATTCATTTGAATTTGCATTCGGTACAGATTACAAATTCAATGACAAAGTGGGAGCCAGTTTAGGCTTTGCATATTCAAAGCAAGGCGCAACTGAAGATGCTAACAGTCCGTTCTCTCCTGTTCTTGACAGCATCTGTATAGGTGGTGGAGTGGAAATTTTCCCTGTTGAAAGGTTTACTCTTACAGCAGCTGGCATGTGGGTTTACTATTTTGACGTAAAAGACTATAAGAAAATGTTCAAGCTTTCCAAGGAAGTTTTCATGACAAGCATCGGTATGACATACCATTTGCCTTTCTAACATTGTAAATTTTGTACTCTATTGCACAAACAAGCCTTTTCTGCTATTTTTACACAATGAGTACAAGATGTTTTACAATGTTGAAGCCTGGTGTTTTGCATCGCAGGCTCGTTGGCGAAGTAATCGGACGCCTTGAAAAGAAAGGTCTTAAGCTTGTTGGCCTTAAAATGATGACAATTTCTACAGAACTGGCAGAAAATCATTATGGTGAGCATAAAGGAAAGCCTTTTTATCAGGATTTGGTAGACTACATAACAAGTGGTCCTGTAATAGCTATGGTATGGGAAGGCGATGACTGCGTTACATTGGTTCGCAAGCTTACAGGTTCTACAAAGCCTACGGAAGCTGCTCCTGGAACAATCCGTGGAGACTTCTGCATGCATACAAATCACAATGTCCTTCATGCAAGTGACAGTCCAGAAAGTGCAGAAAGAGAAATTAATCTTTTCTTTAAGCCTGAAGAACTTTATGAATGGGATGACGCAAACGCCCATTGGTTCTAATAGTGGTAATGAAAGGAACCAGTCGTTAGAGACTGGTTCTTTTTTATCTGGCTGTAGCGTTTTATTACTTAAAGTTGTATAATCTGTATTATAAATTGGTATATTGAAGTTTTTTCTCAAAGAAGGTTCTTTTATATGGATAATTATAAGGTTGGCGTTATTGGAGCAGGTGCATGGGGAACTGCCCTGGCAACAGCTGTTTCACGTGGCGGACATGATGTTGTCCTGTGGGCAATGGAATGTGATGTTGTAGAATCCATTAATAACCAGCATGAAAATAAACGCTATTTGCCCGGATATAAGCTGAATGATACGCTTCGTGCTGAAAATGATATAAAGTCTGTCGCTGCGGATAAAGATGTTCTTATTCTTGCAAGTCCTTCTCTTTATCTTGCTTCTACCATAAAGCAGTTTGCAGATGTTCCGTCAATCCAGAACGGAAAAACAATCATTGCGTCTCTGACAAAAGGTTTTGTGCCTTCTAGTGACGGCCCTGCTTTTGTTCTTGATACAATGGAAAAAGCCCTTCCTGCTTGTTACAAGGATTGTACTGTCTATGTAGCAGGACCTAGCCATGCCGAAGAGGTTGCGCTTGGAAAGATTACGGGGCTTATCGCTGCAAGCAATCATCACAGAAATGCCATTACTGTGCGTAATCTGCTGCGTGTTCCAGGAATTCTTGCTTACGCTTCATTTGATGTAATAGGTGTTCAGGTGTGTGCTGCCGTAAAAAATGTAATTGCAGTGGTTTATGGCGGTCTTGATGCAATTGCCGAAAAGAGTTCTGCATTTGGTGATAATGCTGAAAGCCTTCTGATGGCTGCCGGACTTAATGAAATTCAGAAAATCGGCTTTGCAATGGGTGCTACTCATGCCGAAACATTTACTTCTGTTAGTGGAGTGGGGGATTTAGACGTTACATGTAAGTCTAAGTTTGGCAGAAACAGACGCTTCGGTCAGGACATTATAAAGACAGACATTCTTTCGCAGTTCAAGGATTTGGATGATTTGATTTCAAATGTAAAGAAGATTGGATATCTGCCTGAGGGTGCGATTGCTTGTAAATATGTGCATGAAATTGCAGAAAAGAAAGGCTTGAAGCTTCCGATCTGCGATACTCTTTACCGTGTGCTTAATAAGGAAGAGACACCTTCTGAAAGTTTGAATAATCTGATTATGAATGCCGGTGACCAGCTTAAGAAGAGTTTTATTATTTAATGGAGTTGTAGAATGTTAGAGAAAATTACAGGAACATTTAGTGATATTGTCCGTACTCTGAGCGGAAAGTCCAAGATTACAGAAAAAAACATAGAAGAAACCGTTGAACAGATTAAGATGGCTTTGCTTGAAGCTGATGTAAACCTTAGGGTTGTACGCCGATTTGTCAATTCTACGGTGGAAGAAGCAAAAGGTGAAAAAGTCTTAAAGGCTGTAGATCCGGGACAGCAGTTTGTAAAGATTATCTATGACAAGATTACTTCAATGCTTGGTGACAAGAAAAAAGACCTTGCATTGAAAGGCCCTGATACTCAGTCTGTAGTCTTGCTGCTTGGTCTTCAGGGTGCAGGTAAGACGACTGCCGCCCATAAACTTGCATTCCGCTTGCAGAAAGAAGGCAGACGGCCTTTGCTTGTTGCCTGTGACTTGGTACGTCCTGCTGCTATTGAACAGCTTTGTGTTCTTGGTGAAAAAATAAATGTTCCTGTATATAAGGAAGACGGTGTAAAAGATGCCGTTAAAATTGCAAAAAATGCTCTTGTTTATGCCAAAAAGAATGGACTTGATACAATTATCATTGATACCGCTGGTCGCTTGCAGATTGACGAGGAAATGATGAAGGAGCTTGTTGCCGTTAAAAAGGCAATGAATCCTGTAGAAACAATTCTTGTTGCAGATGCAATGACTGGTCAGAATGCTGTTGAAATTGCAAAGAGTTTTGATGAGCAGCTTGGTCTTTCTGGTGTAATCCTTACTAAGTTTGACTCAGATGCGCGTGGTGGTGCCGCACTTTCATTAAAATCAATTACAGATAAGCCAATTCTGTTTATTGGTACTGGTGAAAAGACAGAGGATTTTGAGCAGTTCCACCCAGACCGAATTGCAAGCCGCATTTTGGGCATGGGCGATGTTGTATCTCTTGTAGAAAAAGCTCAGGAAACAGTAGATCAGGAAGAAGCCCTTAAAATGCAGCAGAAGATGATGCGTAATGAGTTTACGCTTCAGGATATGCTGGAACAGCTTCAGTCCGTAAAGAAGATGGGCAGCATGCAGCAGATTATTGACATGATGCCTGGTCTTGCAGGTCAGATTAGTGAAGATCAGATTGATAAGGCTGGCATGAAGCATCAGGAAGCCATTATTCAGAGCATGACTATGAAAGAGCGTATGAACCATCTGATTATTGGTCCTTCAAGACGCAAGCGCATTGCAAAAGGCAGCGGTACGTCTGTACAGGAAGTCAATAAACTTTTGAAGCAGTTTGAAAAGACAAAGCTTACTATGAAAAAATTGACACGTAATCGTGGTGCTCAGGCTAAACTTATGAATCAGATGATGAGTGGTGCCGGTGGAATGGATTTGTCTCAGCTTGGAAACATGAATCTTCCAAAAGGTTTTAAGCTACCAAAAGGATTTAAGTTTTAAGTAGTGTCGGTAAGGTATTCTGTTGTGCCAGTACTTAATTCCAGTACTGGCATATTTTATTTTACTACAATGAGGGATGCTTCTTTGCCATCTTTTGTATAGCATCGTTCTGGATTTGTTCTGTCTACAATAGATGTAACGCCTGTAAAATATGCATATTGATATGTTCCAGGTGGCAGAGAGATTTCAAATTCATATAATCCTGGACTTACTTCCTGCATTTCATAAATCCAACTGTCCCAATTTGTAAAGCTTCCGCCAAGCCGGATCTGCTGTCCTGATTTCCCTGTGTAAACAAAACGTACAGTTCTTGTTTTTTCAATTACTTCGGTTGCAGGCGGAATGTTTCTGGATGCGTCTACGTGTGATAAAAGCAGGCCTGTATTTGTATCGTACATCTGCCGTGGGTTTGTCGGATCAAGAGTCCATAAGCCGTCTACAACAATGCGGTAGCGTATGTCTTTCTGGTTCTTGTCGAGTTTTAAAATAAAGAAAAGCAGGGAGTTTTCTACTTCGTTATCATCGTTGTATGTATTGTGAATCTGATATGGATGGATTATGTGAAAATTCTCAAAATCAAAAGCTATGCCTACGTATTTTGCAGATTTGTCTGCTGTAAAAATGAGGTAGTCACCTTTTAAGTATGGAGCCTTGACTTCCTTTATCTGCGGAACTATTTCTGCATAGTTGAGCTGTTCGTCTGAAAGAACCTGTGCATCCTTTGCAAAAAAAGGAAATGTCATCAGGCTGGTTAATACAGCAAGTCCGCATAAAAATTTCCTGTACATATTATGATTATCGTACTCCTTTTTCATTAGTTTACTATTATTTGAACAATAATTGCAATGCAATAATTACAATGTTTTTATAAGTTCCTCTTATACTGAAATTGTTTTATTCCGATATTGAACTTGAAATAATACATATTTGCGGAGTATAATAAACAGGTTATGCCAGGATTAAGTCAGCTTGAACAGTTTAATAGAGATATATTAGCTTTGGGTGACGAATTGAAAATTCGTACAGCACGGGGAGAAAAACCTGTGCGGGTTCCTATTCCAAAAAATGTAGAAGACAGGAACGACTCTGAAGATTTTGCTGATGGAATTCCTCAACTTTCAGAAGATGAAATTACACAGGCAGAAGCTGCTGCCGCTGAGCGCGAACGTGAAAAATATGACTTTTCTGCCATAACAGGGGACTCTTCTTCTGAGTCTAAAAAGGCAGACTCTTCTCCTGCTCCTGTTGTTCTTCCTGATGTTTCTGATATTTTGAATACTGCCGCTGACCTTAGTTTGGATGATACTGATTTAAGTGAATTTGAAGAACCAGAACCTGAGCCAGAGCCTGAACCTGAAGAAATTCCAATAGAAGATATGGATTTGGAATCTCTGTTGCAGTTTAGTGAAACTCCCGCAGAAGAAGAAACAGAGACTCCTGTTGAGACTTCTTCAGTTGAAAATGCCGCAACGGAAGATGCAGAAACTGAACGCATGGATGAATTTAACAGTAAACTTGACGCTCTTGCTGAAAATGCTTCTGCCCAGCCTGCTGATGCTTTTGATATGGAAGAAGCCAGCAAGGAATTTTCAGAAACTCCTGATGGAACTTCTCAAACAGTCGATTTTACTTCTGAACTTCCTGATGAATTGTCTTTGCCAGATGAAGATGAGTCTGCTCCTGCCAATGATATTGATTTAAGCAGTGTACCGGATGAAGCTTCTTTGGCATCTGATGAATCAATAGCCGATTCAAGTTTGGGCGGTGCAGAGCTTGCAGATGCGCCTCTTGAAGAGGCGACTCTTCCTGAATTGGGTGATTTAACTTCAATTGGTGATTTACCAGAAGTTGATAATCAACAAATTCTGCCTGATAATCTTGAGGCTACAGGCAATTTTGATGCAGCAGAACTTAGTGATATACCTGATTTTGATGCTCCGGCATCAGCAGCACAGGATGCAGGCTTGGGTAACATATCCGATTTTGATGCTCCGGCACCAGCAGCACAGGATGCAGGTTTGGGTGACATACCGGATTTTGATGCACCAGCAGCACCAGCAGCACAGGATGCAGGTTTGGGTGACATACCGGATTTTGATGCACCAGTAGCACCAGCGGCACAGGATGCGGACTTGGGCGACATGCCAGATTTTGATGCTCCTGAAAAAACTGTTGACTTTGGAGCTGTTCCTGATTTTGAT
>CAMVHR010000046.1 GCA_947167345.1 uncultured Treponema sp. | reverse complement strand
AAGTGAGGAAAATGATGACAGGAGTAATACTCCCAGCTGTAGTAAAAACATTTTATAATTTTTCATACGATTTATAAATAGTAAGGAATACCTTGATAAAAAAGAAATACAAGGAAATTTAATTTTTGTCAATAGGTATTTTATCATTTTATAAAAAAATCCCTCCTCTTGTAATTTTTTATGCTTATGTTCCATAGATGATGTAATGGACTTCGCCGAGGGAGAAGCAAGATGCAACTTTAGTTTGATTTTGCCTTAGTAAAATCGAATCAGTGTGACAATCTGAATAAATCTCATGCTGACGCCCTAATCATAGACACAATTTTGTTGACGGATATTCAGTATGTGGGATATAATAAGATAGGGATAGAATCTGCTTTCAGGGCTGTCCTGCCTTTGAAAGCGTTCATATAGATAAAAGTTTATAGGGGTGGATACATGATTGAAGAAAGTGAAATTGAAAATGTAGACGAAAGCACTTTTGTTGACAACAGTTTTTTTACGGGAGCAGATGAACAAAACTCTCAGGACTCAGAATCTGGACTCAACTTTACCGAACAGTTTTCTCCAAAACAGATTGGTTCCATTGCAAAATATACTGAACCTGTCGGCGGAAACAGTCCGTTGGAAACCGTCGTTCAAATGTTCAAGGAAGATGAAAGCCTAAAAGTCATTCCTGTTGAGGAAATGGATCATGTCATAGGGTTTATAGACCGTAAGGTTGTTTCTGATGTTTCTGATTCTGTATGGAAAAAGATTACGGCAGGCAATGTCATTGATTATACTCAGCGTGTAAATGTAATCCTGAATGCCCATGATTTTATAGAAAAAACGCTTCAGAAAGTTTCTGACATCAACAGGCAGTACGGAATTGTTTATTTTCCTGTCTTTAACAACAACAACTTTTTCGGAATGGTTTCCCTTGACGACTTTCTTGACCGCATAGCAGAGATACGTGAACAGGATTTGGCTAAGGCTTCCGTAATTCAGACAAGCTTTTTCCCTCATGATGACATTATCTCAAAACTGCCATACCGCTTTCATGCATGGAACAAGATGGCCAACACTCTTGGCGGTGACATATATCAGATTTATCAGTTTTCCGAAGGAAAGAGCCTTATTGCCTGCTGTGACGTTTCAGGAAAAAATGTTGCGGCATCTCTTTTGACTATAGCTGTGGGCTCATTCTTTAATACGATGTATGCTTCAAAGAATGCTGAAAAGAATCCTGTAAAATTCATTTCAATGCTGGATTTGTTCCTTCATCGTGTTGTTCCGTCCGGCAACTTTATTACGGCAGTTTTCTGTTATGTAGACAAAGACAATGGCAAACTGTGTATCTTTAACTGTGGACACACAACAACTTACTTGATTTCAAAAGATGAGAGTGACGGACAGAAGCGAAAGATTGCTTCCATTGACCCTAAGTTGCCGCCTCTTGGAATGGGGGTTGTTTCAGAGCAGTTGCTTGCTTCCCTTACAGAAAAAGATGGCTCAAAGCGCCCTTATGTTGCGTTTAATCTTGCACATGGAATGCACCTTAACATGTATTCCGATGGATTTACTGACATGAAGAATGACAGTGACCAGCGTTTTGAAGATGATAATGCAAAGGCTGTTTTCCAGAAGATGTACGATTTGAATGATGATGAAATAATATTCAATATAGAAGAAACCGTAACAAACTGGATTGGAAAGACTATGCTGCCGGACGATGTAACGGTTCTGGATGTCCGCTTCTAAAATGGAAGCCGCTTTGTATTTGATTCCTGTTACTCTGGGGGAAACCCCGGTGGAACAGGTTCTTCCGTCTTATAATCATGATGTTGTCATTTCTATTCGCCATTTTATTGTGGAAAACATCCGTTCTGCACGGAGGTTTCTTAAGAAGGTTGACAAGTCTATAGACATAGATGCTCTGACGTTCTATGAATTAAGTGAACATACAGACATTACTCAAATAGGTTCTTATCTTGCTCCGCTTGAAAAAGGAGAGCCGATGGGGGTCATTTCGGAAGCAGGTTGCCCTGCTGTTGCAGATCCTGGGGCAGATGTTGTTCGCATGGCTCAGCAGAAAAATCTGAAGGTTATTCCTCTTGTCGGACCTTCCTCCATTATAATGGCGGTTATGGGAAGTGGATTTAACGGTCAGAGTTTTGCATTTAATGGCTATCTTCCTGTGAAGGACAATGAACGTGCTTCTAAAATACGTCAGTTGGAAAACCGCGCATGGAATGAAAATCAGACACAGCTTTTTATAGAAGCTCCGTATCGTAATCTAAAAATGTTCAGTACAATATTGTCTTCATGTCGGAAAGATACAAAACTGTGTGTTGCAGCCGGCATAACTTGTGAAGGTGAGTACATTCATACTCATACTGTTGCGGAATGGAAAAAGCTTCCGCAGCCGGAAATTAATAAAGTTCCGGCAATTTTTCTGTTGTACCGGGGTTAAAATATGTGTTGCATTGTTCTTATGGGCATAAAGCATTGTGGAAAAAGTACGCAGGGAAGACTTCTTGCCGAAAAGCTGGGTGTACCTTTTTTTGATACTGATAAAATCATAGAGGATGAAACTGGCATGACTGCAAGGGAAATTTATGCAACATCTGGCGAAGAGGCATTTAAAAAAGCCGAGGTGCAGGCCTGTGCTTCTGTTGCAGAAAAAATCAAAGTGGGCGATGATAATCTTTCTTCCGTTACTGCTGTAATTGCAACTGGCGGTGGAATTTGCAATAACACTAATGCCATAGATGTTCTTCGTCCGCTTGGTAAGTTTGTTTTTCTTGTGGCTCAGGAAAAAACAGCCGCAGACAGAATTATAAGGGAAGCAAAAGTTTCTGATGATGGAAAAATCACCAATCTTCCAGCCTATATTGCAAAGAAAAACCCTGCCACCATGGATGATGTCAGGGCTTTGTTTCATGAGTTCTATGAAGAACGTGTAAGTATTTATTCGAAACTGGCTGATGTATGCGTCCGCATGGATAATGCTCCTAAATACGTAAACATGCAGCGCATTCTTGCTGCTTCAAAGTTCTAGTTTTTTAGCAGCATCCGCCAGAACATCCGCCACCGCAACCGCTTTCACAGTTACATCCGCTTCCGCAATCGCCGCCACAACCACAGCAGCCTCCGACACTTCCTGAAGACAATTCGTCTTCGGTTGCATCACGGACATCTAAAACTTCGATGTTAAAATGCAAGTTTTTACCTGCCAGTTCATGATTTGCATCTACGGTTATTGTTTCTGGTGAAACTTTCTTTACAATGACAATCTGCGCTCCGTTAGGGCCTTCTGCTTGAAAAGCCATTCCTTCCTGAATGTCAATTGAATCGTCAAACTGGTCTCTTGGAACTTCTGCAACAAGAGCTTCATTATATTCACCATAGCCGTCTTTTGCAGACAAGTCTACGTTCAGCTTGTCTCCAGGATTCTTGCCAGTAAGCTGTTCTTCAAGCTTGGCAAGAAGGTAGTTTCTTCCATGCACATATTCAAGTGGCTGACCGTCTGCAGAAGAATCTATGACTTCTCCGTCATCACCTTTTAAAATATAATGAATTGAAACAACTTTGTCTTTTTCGATAGTCATTGATTATTGCTCCTGAACAACTTCTGAGATTTCCGGGCATGTTTCCTTTAAATAGCGCTCGATGCCCATCTTTAATGTCATTACTGCCATTGGGCATGAACCGCAGGCGCCTGTAAGCTTCAGGTGGACTTTATTGTCTGAATCAATTTCAATGAATTCCATATCGCCTCCATCGGCGTTCAACTGTGGGCGAAAAGCCTCAAGGACTTCCATTACTTTTTTTACAAGTGCGTCATCTGCCATACATATCCTCTTTGTGGGTAATTACGATTAAGATACAAAGTTTTTAATTTTTTTGCAATCTATTTACTGCATAATATTGAGTATTGTTTGAGAATAAGGTGTGTCGTAATATAAGATTCCATACATTATTGCGGATGCCAGCACTTTTCGACCGTAATCCCGTGTCTCGGAGTAGGGGAGCGTTTCAAGAAACAGATCCTTTGCAATTGTTTTTTCAAATTCTTTTTCTGCATTTTTTACCCACCTGCGAACGGTTGTAATGCCTCCGTTATAGGCAAATAGTGCCAGAATCTGAGACCCGTCCAAACGTCGGATCATTTCTTCAAGATAGAATGTTCCAAACTGAATGTTTGTGTCTGCATCCATCAAATCATACGACGTCTTTTTTAATTTTTTTGCAATATCTCCTGCTGTAAGCTCCATAAGCTGTGTAAGTCCTGATGCTTCGGCAGAACTTTTGGCAACTGAATCAAAATAGCTTTCTGTACGTATGAGTGCATACATGAGGGATTCTTCTATTCCGTATTCCGTACAGTACTTTGAAACGCTCAGGGTAAAGTCTTGCGGAAATGAAAGCCTTATTAGCTGATCTGAAACCTTTCCTTCACTTTTATTAAATTTTTTAGATGCAATTCTGAGGCTCTGCGCATAGTATGAAGGTGTACTGCTTCCGCAATTTTTAAGGAACAGTGAAATTTTTTCGGCACAATCCATGCTAATTCTTTCAGAACAAGTTGTCCATTCTTCATATATTTTTTCTGGAAATCCAAATTCTGCATATCCTAAGAGTAACCGTTCTGCCTGCTCGTCTACGGTAAAACTGTCATCGCTTTGCAAAATATGCATGGAGTCCATTACTTTTTCCTGACTTAAAGATAGCCTTTGTGCGGCCATCATCCTGTAATATATGTTTGTTCCGCTATCCATGGCAACGTTAAACATGTCGGTACAGGCTTCTTCAGGAGAAAGGGCTGTCAGGGTAATGAAACCTTCCTGAATGAGTCTTGCCGCAACATAATTGAATTTTGCAGTTGCTTCTTTGCTTGCCGCATTCCTTATGATTTTCGCAATTTTGTAGTAATCCTTCCAGCTGTGTTCGGCAATAAGTTTTAATGATAAGGCGTCAAAGAAATCATCGAAATATGCAGAATCATGCCATGTATCTTTATATTTTTCCAGATATTCAATGGTCCGTGATGAAGAAAGTTTTAGGCTTGTACTTAGAAAATACCATAGGGCATTATCATATTTCTCGCTGGAAGTCGCATCTTCCATGGCCATTTCAAGAAGTTCCAGTGCTTTTTGAGTGTTATCTTCAGATTTGTTCAGAGCTTTTTCGTACAATCGGCCTGCATAAAAATGAATGTAGAATAGGTTTTCTTTTGATAGTCCTTTGCTTTCAAGTGAAAGCAGTTTTTCTGCATTTTCCTTGTACTGGGCTGAGCCGTAAAGTAAAATTTTACCGAAATCACTCAGCAATATAGGTGTAAAGAATTTTTCATTTTCCAGAAATGGCTGTATCCGTTCAAATGCAGCTCCATAGTTTCTTATGTAGGCTAGGCTTCTGAGCGTAACAATTGCGGGACTTTTTTCTACTTCGCAAAAGAGCTGGTATTGTTCTCTCGTAAACGGTCTTGTAGTGCACCATTTGTAATAATTCTGCTGAAAAGAAGTATCGTGCTTTATGTGAAGTGATGAACATCGGTAATATGCAAGTTCGTTACTGCATTCTGAAAGGTCGGTTTCTTCTGTTACCGCAATAACCTGTGCATATTCTCTGTTTGCATATAATTCCTTACAGAGCCTTAACAGGGAATCTTCGTCCTGATAGAAATCATATAAGGAAAAGCATTCCTTGATTCTGTTGTCTATCGGCCCCAAAGTTGTGAGCATTTCTCGCGATTTTCGAGCAATCAGTTCGGAACTTTTTTTTGAACTACGTTTGAATTCCCTTATGGCTGTTGCTTCATCTCCTAGCTGAAGGTTTCGCAACCCCATAAAATAAGATGTGTCTGCTCCGTATTTTTGCTGCAGACTGTTATTTTGCTTGCAGCTCGCTGAAAAAATCAGCAGGCTGCATGTCAGTATTCTCAGTACTATCCTTTGCTTCATTAATTTCCGTTTACTCTGCTGGAATAAGGATTACAGAGCCAGCTTTTATGTAGTTTGGATTTTTAAGATGATTGTACTCCGCAAGATATGTATAGCGCCATGGATTTTTATAGTAGGCATTTGAAATGTCCCATAATGTATCGCCCCATACAACTGTATATTTCGTATCAGGAAGGTTGCTTGCAGGTTTTGAAGGTTTTGCAGGTACAACCTGTGATGGAACTGTTGCAATGACAATCTCATTTTCCTTTGCAGGAACTGGCTCTGGTATCTCTGCTATTGCTGGAGCATTATCCTGTGAGTTTATGTTGCTAGGTGACACATCGTTAGATGCGACATCGTTAGATGTGATATCGTTAGATGTGATATCGCTAGATGTGCCGTCTTTTGCTGCGATTTCATTATCATCAGGATTTTCTGGCTTTTCTGTTTTTTGTGCAATAGTCTGTGCTCTTGTAATGAGGTTCATGTTTGTTGGCAGTACAAAAAGGAACAACAGGCTAAAAAGACATATTAATGCGCATATAAGGCAGATTACTACAGGAGCTTTTGACTGTTTTCTGCTGTCTGAATAGTCATCGTAAGCTGACGAAGACTTTCCTTCAAGCGTTTCTTTGTCATACAAGTCACTGAACATATTCTGTGGTGTTATTGTTGCAGATGTGCTTGTTCCTGCATCATTTTCAAAGTCTGGTAAAACAAAGTCTGTGTTTGTTTCTTCTTCGTCAAAGTTTGGAACAGTAAAATCTGTGCCGTCAGAGTCGTCTCCAAAATCAGGCAGATCAAATGCTGTGAAGTCGTCTTTTGAAGAATCAATGCTTAATGGTTCTACAATTCTTTCACTGGCATTTGTTGTATTGTTAAAGTCTGGCAGGTCAAATACGCTGTCGGTTGGAGTATCGATGTTTCCAAAATCTGGTAAATCAAGAGCGGTATCTGCGTCCTGCTGAGTTGAATCGTCAAACTTTGGCAAGTCAAAAACAGGCTCTTCAATAGAAGATGTTGCATCGTCAAAATCCGGCAAATCAAAAGGTTTTTCTTCTGAAACAGGTTCTTCTGAAACTGTTTCCTCGGAAACGATTTCTTTAGATACGCTTTCTTCAGATGCAGGTTCGGTAGGAAGTGGCTCTTCAGAAGCAATTTCCTCTGTGTTGTTAACAGAATCAAATCCTGACAAATCAAATGGATCTTTCAGACTTTCATTCTGGAAGCTGTCTTCTGCAGAAACTTCTTCTGCTGTTGTCTGAAATGCCTCTGGCAGTTCAAATTCATTGTTTCCTGCATTGTCTGTTACATTATCTTGCGTCGAGTCTAAATCTGGTAAGTCAAAAACAGGTTCTTCAATGGATTCTGTTGCATCAGAATCTGTTTCTGTTTTTGTTTCTGGTATAACTTCTTCTGGTTCAGATTCTTTAAAGTCCGGCAGGTCAAGAACGGTCTCTTCAGGAACGATTTCTTCTGTTGCAGGTATTTCTTCTTGCAGTGCGTCAAAATCAGGCAATTCGAAAGATTCTTCTGCTACAGGTTCTTTTTTTACAGGAACTTCTTCTGCTGGAGAAACAAAATCCGCCAAGTTAAAAGGACTTTCTTCCTGTTTGGAAGTTGGAATGTCGTCAAAAGCAAAATCTTCACTGTTAGGAGCAGGACCAATCAATTCTCTTTCCTCCGTTTCTGGGGTTTCTGCTGAATCTGATTCATTAGAATCTTCTGAGGCAACAGTTTCTTCTGATGATTCATCCTTGTCTGTTGCGTCAGATGAATCTGTTGTATTAATCTTATCTAAATCTTCGACATCTTGTTTCGTAATTGCAAAAGGATTTGAATCTGTTTCTTCGTCTTTTGGTTCTGATATTGAATTTAAAATTTCTTCAAAAGACATGTCTTTGTCTTCTGGAGAATCTTTCTTTGGTTCGTTGAAAATCTCTTCAAATGGTTTTTCGTCTTCTGCTGTAGGTTCAAGACTAAAATTAGCCGGCATGTCCCGTTCTTCTGGACTTCTGGAAACTAGTGATACGTTTTTTACGCTTTCAATTCCTGTTTCTGGGTCATTGATTCTTGCATTAAGCTTGTTGTCGGCATCCAGCTCTATATCAAGCGTCAAACTTGGTTCTCCATTTCCATGAGGATTCAAGTTTGTTATTTCAAGAGTATCAACATATTCTGCGTCATCCATTGAGCCTGATTTTGACCTGTACAAATCAACATGTACAGTTCGCTGATTATCCTTTACCGTTGTAAGTGAAAGATTCTTTTTTTCTGGTTTTCCATCTTCCAGAATAGGATAGAATGAACCGTCGGCAAGTTTTATTCCAATAGATTCCATGAAGCTTCCTTTTATAGATGATTTTCTTCTCTATAATAAGAACTATATCAGAAAATAATTCTTTTATCCACAGAAGAATTCATACATTTTAAAGATCATTAATATTCATACGAATAAGATGTCATAGCCTTTAGTTCATTTTGAGTGTCACCGAATTTCTTTGCGACTTCATATTCTTTTGTAGATGTAATATTATCTTTGGCATCATATTCATAAAATTCACGCTTTGTAATTTCATTTGCCATATTGTATGTCTGTATTTCAGAAACAAGTCCATTTTTTCCGTAGCGGTAAACAATCTTTTCATCTGATTTATTGTCTGCTGTTGTAACTGTAATGAGTGAAATGTTTCCGCCTTCATTATATGTATAAACTTCTTTTTTTTCAAAAGAACCGTCTCCGAAATATTCATTTACTTCTTCAGGCTTTCCACTGGCATTTAGTTTTGAAATGATACGTGACATGAGGACTCCGTCTTTGTCATAGTATGATTCTGTCTGCTTTAAGCCTTCGTAAGTATAGATTGTCTTGCCTGTAAGGGCATTTGCGGCGTTGTATTCGGTTTCGGAAAGAATACGTCCATCAGAAGTATATTCTGTTTCTGTCCTGTGCAGAAGGGTATCATTTGCATCGAAAAAATTTGTGACTGTTCTTTTTCCGACGGCATTGTATTCAAATGTAATCCTGTCTACGAGTGTATTCTGACCGTCATAGCTGAGGGTTTCTGTTTCCTTGCCAGAAGCATTGAATACGTGTACAAATTTTAATGACTGGGAACGATAATATTCTCCGAACTTTGAAACTACTATGTAATTTGTTTTTGTATATGTATTTATTTTTCCTTTAGGAACAAAATTCAATGTATCAAATGCAAATGTTGCTGATGCTGCAAATGCTGCCACTGCAACAGAAACAAATATTCTTTTTATATTCATAAATTCCTCCACCAATAATTCTTATAAGAGTATCGGCATTATGATATTAAATATAAATAAATTCAGAATCTTGGGGGTTTGACCTCACACCCCTTCTTTGCTATTATTTCTTGCCTAGGGGTAATAGATGCTTGTTACTATAAATAACTGTAATGTTCAGAACAGATCAAGGATTCTTCTTTCACGTGTAGACTGGACCATGAAGCCTGGTGAAGCATGGCTAGTAACCGGAGCTAACGGCAGCGGAAAGTCTCATTTTATTCATGCTCTTGCAGGAAAGCTTTCTTTTGTACCGAATGAAAATGATGGAATTTCCGGCGAAGTTCCTCTGTATACATCAGTATTCAAAGACTCTGTTTTCATTGTTTCGTTGGAAAGCGCTGCAGCTTTGATAGAAGAAGAGCGGGAACGCGATGAAAGCGAGATTATGGACAAAGAAGATATAGGTAGGACTGGTCGCCAGTACATTTGCGAAGTGCTTGGAGGTTCTTCGAAAAAAGGAGCTCCTCTTCCTCCTATTGCATCCCGTCTTGAATCAATGCCTCAGGTAAAGCTGTGCGGCGTGGAAAAGATTTTGGACAGAGGCCTTCGTTACATGTCTACAGGAGAAATCCGTCGTACTCTTTTGTGTCGAGCCCTTCTTTCTGGCTGTAAACTTTTGATTTTGAGCGATCCATTTGCTGGCTTGGATGCCGAATCGCGACGTATCCTTCTTGAATTTTTTGATACAATGGTGCAGAAGCAGCTTTCAGCAAAAGAAGTTGATTCTACATTTCCTCGAATTATTTTAAGCATGGAACGCTTTCATGAGATTCCTTCTGGCATAAACCGAGTTTTGGAATTTGAATGTGGAAAAATCGCATTCTGTGGAGAACGTTCCGAATACGAGTCTGTAGTTCAAAAACGCAATGAAGAAAATGCTCGGAAGATGCTGGAAGAAAAAGAGTTGTTCCTTGCTGAACTAAAGAAAATAAGGGAAGAAAGTGATGTCCTTGTAAGTGACATCTATGACTCTTCTGTTCCTGACAGCCTTATAAGCTTTGAAAAAGTAAATGTTGGCTGGGGTGAACATCATGTTCTTGTTGATTTGGATTGGGAAGTAAAAAAAGGCGTTCACTGGCTTTTGCGTGGTCCTAACGGCTCAGGAAAGACAACAATCCTGGAACTTATTACAGGTGACAATATGCAGGTGTTCCGCGAAAACATAAAGCTTTTTGGACGCAGAAGAGGTTCTGGCGAGACAATATGGGACATCAAGCGTAATCTTGGAATTGTAAGCTATCGCCTTCATGTTGAATACAGAATGGTTGGAGGAACAGACCTTCAGAGCGTAATAATAAGCGGATTTCACGACAGCATCGGTCTTTATGAAACTGCTACTGATTTTGAGATTTCTACTGCAAAGGCTTGGCTAAAACTTGCTGGATTTGCAGGCAGGGAGCACGAAACATTCAGCTCATTAAGTTATGGAGAACAGCGTGCAATACTGATTCTTCGCGCCGCTGTAAAATCGCCTCGCGTATTGATTCTGGATGAGCCTTGTCACGGACTTGATGATAATTACAGGACAAAGATTTTGCATTTGCTGGCTATGATAGCAAATACAGGAACAACAACTCTTTTGCATGTAACTCATGATCCTACAGAAGTTCTTCCTTGTGAAAAGCATATCCTTGAATTGCATCCGAATGAGACACCGATGTACAAGATAATTGAAGAGAAATAAAGAAGTGTAATGCAGATTTTATTAATGCCATCAACCAAGAATAAAATCTGCATTATAAATAAGATTATGAATAGTATTAACAGATTACTACAGAGTTGTCTGTATGAGAAAATGGTGCTGGAATGTATTTGTCTGCAGCCCAGTCATTTTCCCAGTGCTTTCCGTCAAGAAGATAGCGGAACTGATATTCTTTTCCACCTGCAGGCAACTTGAGTTTTACAGAGAATCCTCCGTCTTTGCCTTTTGCCAAAGGGGTTTCTGTGCTGCTCCAGCTGTTAAAATCTCCTGCTATAGTTACACTTTCTGCACCATGAGCTGCTTCCTGTGATACTGAAAATGTTACAGTACAAAACTGTTTGTCTTTTGAATACGTTTTCTTTAATGCCATAAAATAAACTCCTTTAGATGTTCACTAAGCAATTTTTATTATATATCGGTTGCTCAGAAAAGTAAAGCCTAAAAATACTGTTAAATTATCAAACTTTATGATGAAAAATAAATTTGACAAATTGAAACTGTGTTGTATAATATATACTTAAAGGCAAGCGGTTGCCTTGTTACGTTTTCTTTGAACAACTGTGTATTGCTTGTTAAAAGTTAAAAAATATCCTCCTTTAGTTTTTTGACTTTTGGCCAATAAAGAACGATAGTCTGGTAAAGTTTTGTCAGGCTGTCGTTCTTTTTTTATTCCTTTTGCAAATTTACATCGAAACTTTGGGCAGTGCTAAATGTTATATATTGTATGAATGCAGCATACATAAACTGGCTTCTGGAAGAACTAAAAGTATTGGTTCAAAAAGGTGTTATTACTCAGGATGTTTCTAAGAAAATATCCAGTTATTACGGGTATGAATATGAACGGCAAGTTTCTGAAACTCAAATTCGTAGTACTGTTGGAAATTCTAAACCTACAGTAACTTCTTCTAACAGTTCAATTTATCAACAGATAAATTCAAGGGCTAAGTCTTCGTCAAAAAAAGTTCCTGATATCCGTGCGGAACATATTCCTGTCATACTCAGCATCATTGCAGGCGTTTTAATTTCTGCAGGGGTAATTTCGCTCATTGCCTATAACTGGAATGTAATTCCAAGAGCAGTAAAAGCTGTGGTTGCATTTGTCCTGCTGCTTGCCGTGCAGTCATTTGGATGTATTGTGTTTTTAAAAAAATCTCTGTATGAAAAAGCACATTTTAGGGAACTTGCTTCTGTGGTCTGGTCTTTACTGTTTGGCGGATCCGTTGCATTTATTTCCCAGATATGCCGCTTACCAGGTAACGCATCAGGATTTGTTTTTATCTGGACTGTGTCGTCAATTCTTTTGACATATAGTTTTAAATCAATAGCTACTTTTTTTATTGCTCTTGTGCAGATTTGTTCTTATGCCATTGTCTGCCGCACCTCTGGCGGAGCAATTGCAGGATTTTATTTATTGTTTGCAACATTAGTTCCTTTTGCATGGGCAAAAAAATATACAATGCGAATCATGCTTGTTATTGCAGCTTTTATGCTTGCAGTAGTAATTGAAAAATGCATTCCTGGCTTGTGGATTGTATGTAGCGTGTCTTATGCCGTTCTGTGCTTTGCGATTGGTCAGATTCGCAAAGATGAATTTATTATAAACTGTTCTGCAATAGGATTGTGCATCCTTTTGCAAGTGCTTTCCATTAACAGTTTGTGGCGTGATATTGGCTGGCAGCATTTTCGCTTGAGTTATTTTTATATTGGCTCAATATTGGACTGTGTGCTTGCACTCTGTTTGACTGTGACAGCAATTGCGTTGCCTGTTATTCCTGTTTTGCGTCGCAAGACAAAAGTGTCATATACTTTGATTTATCCGTTCTGTGCTTTTGTGGTTGCCTTGCTTTATATTATATATTCCTGTGCAACTTCCGCTTTTCAAGAAAAATCTTTGCTTGCACCAACCGTAATGGTGTGCCTTTTTTCAACTATGTTTTTTGTGCATGTTGTGTATGCAGAAACAAAAAAACTTTTTAGTTGGATTTTGTTAGGTTTTGTTGTTACATCTTCCATGGCGGCTCAGTTTGAAAACTTGATTTTTGCAATTGCTGTTTTTGTAATCATGCTTGAAGGTATAATTCTTTACCGTACTAAAAAAGATTTTTATGTACGACTTTTGTGCTTTGCAATTTTTGCTCTTGTAACACTGTCTTCTGACTTTTACTCTCAAGAGTGTTCTGTCATAGGTTGTGTAATGCTTGCATTCTGTGTAATTACTTCATTGTGTCTGATTGCAAAAGATGGATGCATAAAGCAGTCTTTTGATGTTATGCTTCTTTGTGTTGCATTGTTAATGCCAGGGGTAATTCGCAATGTCTTTAATATAAATGAAGATGCGTTACGTTTTATTTTTCTATACATAATGATTATTGCCTGTGTTTATGATTTTATCTTCCTGAAGTACGGTAAAAACTCTTTGCCTCAATTTTACTGGACACCTTTTGCCATTGCAATTTTGTATTTTTTCTGTACAGGCTTTGTAAAAGAATTTACGGTTTTGCCATTTGCCTTGTTCCTGCTCCTTGGTGAAGCTGCTGCAAGTTACCGCATAAATCAAAACGAAGCCGAAGGTAAAATTGTTCGTGTGGGGGTGCGCATTCTGCTTTCTGCATTGCTTTTTTCTGTAGTGTGGATGGCACAAGAAAATTCTGTTTGCAGTTCAATGCCTACTGTTCAACTTACAGTTACTTATTTGTGTTATGTAGCTGTTGCGGTAATTTTGTTTGTACTGTCAAAAAAAATAAAGAAATCTCTGGATGTTTTATTGATTGTTTCTGTTTTGATTGCAAACTCTTTGAGCGGCAATAATGTTGTAATATATATTACTGTACTGCTAGCCGCTGTGTTTGCATTTATTATGTGGTGGAGAAAAGGCATACATTTATATCTTCCATATTTGCTTTTGATAATTGCATTACAGGTTTTGTTCCCTTTACAGAAAATTCCTTATTATGCTTTTGGAGGGCACATTCTTTTCTTGATGCTGTTTCCTTTGTGTACATGTGTTCATCTTTATGTTGAGGACCGCTACAAAGAAAAACTTTCACCTGTGTCTACAATCTGTGAAGTTGCATGTGCAATACTTGCTTTCTGTGCTGCCTTTTCCGATATAGATAAATCATATAAATTCTTTGAGTTTCCAGACTTGAAATATATTGCATTTTCACTTTTTGGAACTCTGCTTTATGCCTTTGTAACATTACATCCTTTTGTTTCAATTTTGCGTAACAAAAAGAAATGCAACTATGTAATGGCGGGTTATTCAATTTTAGTGTTTTTAATGTTAATTTTTGTAGATATTTCTGCATTTAATGACGCTTTGAGGACAGCGTTTTGCGGAAGTTTTGTGTTCACTGCTGTAAAAATTATGGGCTTTATATGCATTTTCTTAACGGCGGGGTATCATATTGCAAATGCATACCGTTCTGGAAGTCTTGCTGTTGCAAATGTTGCAGGTGTGTATGCTGCTTTGGCAATTTGCATTAAGTTCTTTACCGACGATTTTAGTTTTGTTGTAAAAGGTGTTTTGTTTATTGTTTTGGGAATTGCAATGCTTGCTCTTAATCTTGTTTTGCTTAGACTTAACAATAAAAAGGCAGTTGTGGAGGAGTGAGGATGTTGAAAAATCGTTCTAGAATGTTTAGTATCGCGGCAATTGCATGTGCTTTATTTATTCAGCTAGTGGTTGTAATCTCTCTTTTGACATACACCGTCCGTACCCGCCATTATGCACAGAAAAACGGCAGAATAATTTATCTTGAATGTAAGGCTACGGATCCTTTTAATCCTTTTAAGGGGCGTTATGTGCGTTTGACTTTTGCAGAAAGGTCTATTTCAGAAACTGTACTTGATTCTCAAAGTTTTGAAGACTTGAAAAAACTGGAAGAACTCAAAGATTCATATCATGCTCCTGTGTATCTTAAAATGAAGCAATCGGAAGATAATCTTTGGACTGTGCATGGTATAAGACAAAAACTTCCAACGAAGGAATTTGACATTTATATAAAAGCCCGTGTTTTGTATATTTCAGAGGACACTGTTACTGTTGAGCATTTGTTTACAGACTATTATTTGCAGGAAAATTATGCACGCTTTGTAGATAAAATTCATTGGGAAGATTTTAACAATTTAAAGCCAGTTCTTGCTCTTTATGTAGACAAAAACGGCAAATGCATACAGAAAGACTTAACCGTCTTTGACGGCAAAGAAAGAATTAGCATTGAGGAATATTGTAAGAGGAGGATTCCTTTAACTTAATGCAACCCTGCTGGTTAAGGTTGTAATATTCTGTTTTTGTATACAGAGACTTGTAATATTTTTCGTACATGACATCTACATTGCAGATGTCTGGTCTTGAATCATAGATAGAACACAGGTTTCCCCTGAGGTGTATGCAGGTTCCGTTGCCATCGTCAAAATGTTTTAGCTGTGGAATTTTGTCGATGTTCTTGCAGCATAACCCGCATTTATCACAGGGAAAACTCATGCTTACGCTTCAATTTTTGCAGTTATCTCATTTGCAAGTGCAAGAGACTGGTCTGTCATTTTTCCGTCTTTATCAAGAATAGGAGTGTCAAGAACGGCTTTGATAGTCCCTGCCCATGCAGCAGCTGCCGCTACAGTCTTTTTCTGGTCTGGACTAAAGTTCCTGAAATCTTCTCCTTTGCTTTCAATTATGTTTTTCATGTCGTAAATTAACGGAGTGAATATAGCATCAAGCCTAATCAGCAGATTGTAGAACATAAAAGCCCTTCTTCGTATGCCGTAACATAAATCTTCAGCAGTTTTTAATTCTTCGGCAATCTTTTTTGCCTCTGCAAGATTTGAATATGCTTCATCCTTTTGTGCACTAGCCTTTGCTCCTATTACAAAACCCATTACTGCAAGTGCAGGACCAGCTACAAGTCCGCCAAGAATTGCAGTTCCTCCTGCAATGCCCAGCCCTCCTGCTGCAAGAGAACCACCTCCAAAGAATGCCAGTGTTGCATTTGTTGCAGCCGCTCCGCTCAATCCTGCAATTGCTGTTCCTGTAGAAGCTGCTCCAAAAGTTGTTGCTGCTCCCCATGCTCCAAAGGCTGTAAGTGCTCCGCCTAAAGCACCCCCTGCTGTTCCTTGAAGAATAGAGGATGCATATCCTCCAAGTTCCTTAAGCTCTGAAAATGAAGCTTTGTCTATTTTAAACTTGTTAAGTTCGTTGAGCCCTTCAGATTCTGAAAGCTCAACGTTTTTTATTTTTTCAAAGGTCTTTACAAAATTGTTTATGCTTTGGTCCAGTACAAAAAGTTTTTTAGAACCTAAATTTTCAAGTGCAATCCCGCTAAGTTTTCTTGCTGCTTCAAGGCTCCTGGTTGCTCTTTTAACTTTTTTTTCTGCTTTTTTATTTATGTCGCTGGCATCCTTCATGTCTATGCCAGCCTTAACGCCTTTGCCCACTCCAAGAGCAGCAGAAGCTATTCCAACGCCTATAAAAAGTAATGGTAATGGCATGTAATCCTCCTATTGTTCAATCAAAACGCGAATGCTTTCTTCCAGAACTGCCTGATTTTTGTCAAGTTCTTTTGTTATGGCTTCTGAATCTTCCTGGGACATATTTTTTTCAGTCTTTAGCCAGTCCTTTTCATTCTGAATGGAAAGCATTGCACGTGCAGCATCCATCATGTCCTCTGCAACAGAGCTTTCAATCCTTCCGTCTGTAAAGCATTTAATAAATTCCTTCTCATTCTGGCAACATTCACCGTCTGCAAAAGACATGTTTACCATGAGCCAAAGCAAAGTCTTTAACTCTGAACTGCCAGCATATATGTCTGACTGGTTTGTCTGTTCAAGATATGTTTCAAAGACTTTTTTCATGTCAGATTTTGATACGTTTACTTTTTTTTCTATTTTTTTTATGTCATTGCGTATTTCTGTTTTGTAAGATTCAAGCCCGTATTGCTTTAAGGTTGTGTCAAACTTGATTTCTTCTTCCTTGCTTACCTTTCCGTCTACAGACATTAAAAGGTAAAGCAATGTCATTTCATTTTTGTTCATGTAAATTCTCCCTATAGTCTAAAGGCGCAGTCACTTTCCATAAGAGACTCAAATTCCTTGTAATTTTCAAACTGAGGTTTTCTTCCAAGTTTAATGCTCATGGCATTTGCACTTGCAATAAATCCGTCTATGTCATTTTTCCAGATTGCTTTATCTGCATCTTCAAGGGCGGCGTCGAATGTGTTCCTCATATCTTTTAGATATGCTTCGATGAATGCATTCATTTCTTCCCTGTACTGAATTATGAGCTGGATAGCCTGTTCACATTCTTTTTCTATTCTTATTCTTTCTTCTCGGGCAAGCTTTTTCTGTTCAAGGGCAGCACCTAATGCCTTGTAGTAGAAGGAGCCAAGTGCGTAGCCTACCATAGAGCCTATCATGCCTCCTAGTACTGGTATTGGAATTAAAAGCTGTCCTGCTGCAGCAAACATTGTTGCACTTAGGTTTGCAACTCCAGTTTCTCCCATTTGTTCAATACATTCTACACCAGTTATCTTTCCTGTGGCAAACTTTGTCATTGTCATTCCACAGTCAATTATTCCGTTTACTACGGAAGACCCAAAGTTTGTTGTTGAAAGTGCTCTGACTCCTTCATATTTTGAGTTTTGCATGGCACCTTTTATTAGACTTCCAGAGAATGCCGTAATGTAGCTTGTTGCTGCTGCGGTTCCTGTGTCTTTTGCAACGTCTATTCCTGCCTGTGCAACGTCTTTTTCGCCCTTTATTACGGCAACGCTGTTTTGTATTAGTGAAAGGCTTCCCCCTATGGCTGCCCCATACTTGACTTGTTCCAATCCTGCACGGTGTGCTATTTTTAAGGAATCTTTTGCCGTTGATATTACGGGATTAAGGCGTGCATCCATTGCGTCTTTGTTTGTAACGCCACTGTCTTTTACGCTGTTCTTTATTTTTTCATATTTTTTTATTTTTTCTTTTAAAGTCTTTGCAAGTTGTGCGTTACCGTTTTTTTCTGCATAGTCAAGCTGTTTTTGCAATGAACCGATTGTTTTGTCTGCTTCTACCTTAATTTCGTTATAGTAGTCGCTTGGTACTGTTATGGTTGCATCTGCATCAAAATATTTCTGGAATTTTTCTGAGGCAAGTTTGTGAAGACATTCTTCTGGATTTTTGCCTACGAACTTCATTTGTTCGTGCGATATGGTTATGCCGTTTTTGTCTTTTATTATATGGTCAAACAGCTGGTCGTATTCACCGCTGCCCTTTATGTCTGTGTTGATTACTCTTGTGCCGTCACCTTTTATTATGTGCTCGGCATTCTGCCTTGCGGTATATTTTGCTTCGGCGGCAAAACCAGCCTGTTGCTTAAGGTTTGCGTCTGCATAATCAGGGTTGACTTTTGCTTTTGCAATGTCCTTTAAACCCCTTTTCAGCTGCATTCCGTTTTCGTAGTCAGTGCCAGAGTATGCAACAAGGTGCTCCTTTACGGCAGAACCGTAACGCTGTACTGTTTCTGCTGCCGCCCCTGAAATTGCAGCTCCTTTAAGCTTTTTGGCAGTTTCTTCCTTGTCTTTTTTACTCTCCGCCATGAAGTCTCCTAGATAATACAGAGCGGAAAACTAAGAGTTCCCCGCTCTGTTACAGTTCCTTTATAGATAGGATACTGCATAGAATGTAGTTTTGTCTATGCTTGAATTTTTTGGTTTTGATTAAACTTCTCGAACTGGAATTGTTCCAAACCTTACGGCACAGTCATAAGATTGTATTTCTTTATTGTATAGTGATATACCAAGAGCTGTTATTCTTCGGTCGTAGTCTTTCACAAGCCCATAATAGTCATCTGTACAGAAGTGTTCTTGAATTATTTTTTCTATATTTCTAGAGATATATGTATAGTATTTGTTGTTTATATCCTCTTCATATTTCTTTATTTGAGGAGAACCTAATGTCATAAGAATATCATTGATTAAGTCTAAATTCTCAACAATTTTTTGCAATGTTTTTATGTCAGGTGTTTTCCAACCATCTTTATATTTAGTAAGGTTATTTTCATAATCATCTTCCTCACTAAAACCAGCTGTTGGTTCTTTTGCATTTAAAATGTATGCAATTTTACCGTCTTTCTTTACTGCACAGACAATGCCTTCTGCCTTTTGAATATCTGCTTCTTCCATATCTTCTACGTCATCTGCATTTACAACAGCTCCGTCAGAAAGTAAAACATCGCCGACTCTCCAAATTCTGCCTTCAATACTGTTTTTTGCATTATCTATGTCTATTTTCTTTTCTTTAATTAAAGCCTTTATTGCATCCATTTTAGCATTTAAACTCTGTACCTGCTCCTGCATCTGAGCATCAAGTTCAGTAACTTTTTCTTCCATGCTCAAAACAAACTTTTCAATTTCTTCCATAATAAATGACTCCTTTTTCTTTACATTTAATGCGTGTTATGACTACATAATACGTAATAAATGGCGTTTTATATTGTAATTATACGTCATATATTACGTGTGTCAAGTAAAGAAAGTTGATTTTCTGCTATATTTATTTACTATGAGTTTTGCAGAAAACGTTCGTTTTGAACTGAATTTTCAAGATATGCAGGTTAAAGAACTTTCAGACAGAACTGGTATAAGCAAAAATACTCTTGATAAATATTTGTTTGGCAAAACTGTTCAGCCAGGTGTTGAAAATGCAGTAAAAATAGCACAGGCTCTTGGGGTTTCTGTTGAATATCTTACTCTTGGCAAACCTGCAATAAAGCCTGATGACTGGGAAAGCCTTTCACAAGAATGTAAAATAGTAGTTGAACAATACAGCCGTCTTAATAAATTTAACCGCAAAACCATAGACGATATTCTTCTTTCTTTGGTATCCCGCCAAGCATAACGTATTAAAAACTTCCATATATTATTATGTTAGATTTCTGGATTAATGTAAAAAGCGAATTAGATTTTAAAGGAATGTCTCAAAAGGAACTTGCAGTTCTCATACACGAAAGCTACAACACATTGCAATCCTGGATAAACAAAAATCGTCTGCCAAATGCAGAGCAAGCTGTAAAAATTGCAATGGCATTGGGAACAACCGTTGAATTTCTTACACTCGGAAAAGATTCCAAAATAAAGCCAGATAATACCCTTACCATAAAACTTTTGGAACAAGCAATAAAAAATCTTCAGTCATAAGATATTTGATTTATAATTCAGATTTACTAATGACAATCCTAATGAAATGTATGTTGCAAGGGGCTTTTTCCATTCTTGACAAATATTCACTTCCATTAATATGATAAAATTATGTGGAATATTACTTCAGCAAAAGATTAGGATAAGTTTTACAAGGATTTAATAGCAGAATCTGAAGTAATCATCGAAAGACATGAGAAGGAGTTGGAAAATGAAGGATGCAATTAAAATGATGGAATGTAATATGTCTCCCGAAGCTGTAAGAAGAGCTCACATAAAAGCTGAGCAGGATATTATGGCTATCCGTCTTGCTCAACTCCGCGAAGAACAGAATATAAAACAGTCAGTATCGAAGAAACAGGAAAAATAAAAGGGCTGTCCGAAATGGACAGCCCTAATTTTTTGTTTTTGTTACTTGTAATGGTCTGGATAGGATAGTTCTAACTATAGGGTGCATAATCTAGCTAGATTATGATTTAAATCTAGCTAGGCGGTGCGGTAAATCTAGTTAGGGAGAAGTGTACATCTAGTTAGATTTGATTTTTTTATGCAGTTTTAAAATGGACAAGACCAGAATTAACTTCTGGTCTTGTTTTTATATTATAGCAGATTTTGGCTTTTCTGCCTATTAACTTATCCATAATTCATAGTTTATTGTAAATTTTCTTAAAAATCAATGATAGTTCGGCGGTAACTCCTTTTTTTTGACAGTTACCGCCGAACTATCGCGATATTTAAAGTATCATCTCTTTTTTCCGATACTGTTTGTATGCGCAAATTTTCCTCACAAGTAGTACTTACTTTATTTATATGCTTTTTTATTGTCCTTAGTGGTTTTGCTAAGACCAAACCTCTATACAAATTATCAGAAAAAGCACCAGAAAAACCACCTGTAAAGCCTCTTTCTCCAATACTTACAGGCACCGACAGGGGATTAATTCGCGTTAGCTCAAACGGCATGACAGAAATTCTTTGGAACGAAGGTTCTGTCAGCAATATCATAAAAACACAGTCAAAGATGTAATAATTTGTGTATATTTTTCAAAAATGCTTCCAAGCATAACACAAGTTGTTCCTGCAACAGTAGATACAACAATACCTTCTGGCGTTGCTTCATGTCCTGATACAGAACAGGTCGCAAAATAGGATGCAACTCCAGCCATTGCTCCTCCTGTAATCTGAGACCCAAGAGATAAGCCTCCTGTAGCTGCGACCATACCTCCAAATACAGCACCTCCTACAAAAGCACTAAAAATTTCTCGTCCAGATTTCTTATCACAGGCAACTTTTATAGCTCCTATACCACCACAGATTAATGCCGCAAAGACAATATGAGCAGCATTCCCATCCAGGTCTGTATACGTAATAGGATTATTCCCTGCATAGTGATACAAACCGCAATATTCTAAACTAAAGAATATGTACTGACAGGATGTACAACTTTCCTGTGCATCCTGTCAGTACCCCGATGTTCCATCATTTATCGGGTACTGTTCTTTTTCTATGTCAAAAAACTCTTTTTGCTTCCTTTGATGGAGGAAGCTTTTATTCCATATACTTTATTACTAGCAGTGTTTTAAACAGCCAGATAAGTTTAGAAATAGTCTTAGTAATAGAAAATAATTTTGTTTAGTATTTAAAAAATCCATTTAGCTAAAATATACTTTAGAAAAAAAATCTCTCAAATACTTTTGACTTAATAATAATTTGGATCTGCACCATACCAGCACGCAAGCTCAGAATTCTGATAACATTTCTTTGTCCAAACTAATCTAATTTTTAATTTATTTCTATTATTTTTTAATATATAAAAATTATTTTTAGTATTTTCATATACTAAGTTAGGATAACAAGCATCCATTCCTATTCCTAATATATATTTATCATTTTCGATAATTTTTACAGTAAAAGATTCATCAGAATCTAAAGATTCTTGAAAAGAAGTTTTCCCAAATTTAAAGCTAACTTTTTCAAATTTATCGATAAAAATATCAACCCTTTTTTCTGCGGAAAAAGAACCAAAAGTATTAGACAGCTCATTAAATTTATAATCCAATTGTTTTTTTTCAAAGATTATATAAAAACATCCAAAAGGAGTATCTATCATTTTACTCTCCTAAATATTGTTTTGGATCTACAGGATAACCATGAATATTTCCTTTACTATCACCATGAACACGTACTCCTGTTTGACCATTTGTTCCAAGTTCTTTTCCAGAATCCCAAACTCTAGTTCCATCAGGAAGTACTTCTCCCTTTAACCATCCTTCTTGTGTTTCTGGAATTCCAGATGTTCCATCTTTCCAAGATGATTTTTCTCCATTAGGGGTGTAATTAGGATGTCCAGAAACATGCTTTCCTTGTTTTCCTGCATCAACAGGTGGTGCCCCTTCAACTCCTCCGTCAATAGTTCCTTGGCTAGGGATATCAGAAGTATTTGCCAGTGTTATATTTGACTTTTTAGGGAAATCAAGTGGAAATTCAGTTCTTGAATATCCGAAATTTGATTTTGGCATTCTAAATATTCCGCCATTTCCCATCATTGGCGAAGAATATTCTATAAATCCATAGTTATTTGAACCTATGTTAATATTGTCACAGTATGTTTTTAAAACTGCATATAAAAATATACCTACTCCTATAACTACAGGAATTGCAATGTTTCCATCAGGATCCGTATACTTAACAGGATTATTTCCTGCATAGACATACAAACCGCAATTTGCTAACTACTGGCTATCAAAGAACAAAACTTCCCTAAGTATCAGTCATAAAGGAATGAATGTCAAGCACAAAAGAAGATTATACCGCTGTGTATTTTTTTTGTATTGTGCTATAATAGATCTACAGCAAGCTTTATCTTCAAGGAGTAACAGGACGAATGTGCGAAAGAAAACTTCCGATTGGTATACAGACATTTGAAAAAATCAGGACAGACGGTTATGTGTATGTAGACAAAACTGGATTTGTTGAAAAACTTGTTCACTACAAATGTCCCTATTTTCTGAGCCGCCCGCGCCGATTCGGAAAGTCACTCCTTCTTTCCACTCTCAGAAGTTACTTTGAGGGAAGAAAAGACCTTTTTGAAGGTCTTGCAATTGCAAAGGGCGAAACGGAATGGAAGCACTATCCTGTGTTCTATTTTGACTTTAATGTGGGAGACTTTTCGACAGAATCAGAATTCCGAAACTCCCTAGGCTTGAAGCTTGATGTGTATGAGAAAATCTACGGCGTAAGGAATGAAAATGCAAAAAGTCCTGCAGACCGCTTCAGCTGCCTTTTGCAGCAGGCTCACGAAAAAACAGGCTTGCAGGCAGTTGTCCTTGTAGATGAATACGACAAGCCTCTTTTGAATGCAGTTGGAGATGAAGAACTTGTTGATACATTCCGTAAAATCCTAAAATCGTTCTATGGCGTATTGAAAGGAGAGGATGCACACCTTCAGTTCGTATTCATTACAGGTGTTACGAGGTTTGACAAGGTAAGTATTTTTTCTGACCTGAATAATCTCAATGACATTTCTATGAACAGGGAGTTTTCGGCTATTTGTGGAATAACGCAAGAAGAACTTGAAGAATATTTTGTTCCAGAAATCGACGCTATGAGCAAGGATAACGAAATCACGGCAGAAGACTGTCTTGCTGAACTGAAACGCAATTATGACGGCTATCATTTTTCTGAAAACTTAAAGACTGATATCTACAATCCATTCAGTCTGATAAATGCGTTTTTCAATAAGTCTTTCGGTAGTTATTGGTTTTCTACAGGCACACCGACATTCCTTACAAAGATGATCAGAGACTCTGGTTTTGATTACACTTCACTTGAATCAACTATCGAAGTTGGATACAGAACATTGGAAAACTACCGCCTTACTACGACAGACCCCCTTCCCATGCTTTACCAGACGGGCTATATAACAATAAAATCGTATGACAGGGAATTTCGAAGTTTTACACTGGGATTGCCAAACGAAGAAGTCAAATACGGACTGTATGAAAATCTTGTTCCGCTTTATGCAGGCTACGAGGAAAAAACTGGCAACATCGAGGTTCTCAACTTCATAAAGGAAATTCGTGCCGGCAAGGTGGAAGAATTCATGCAGAGGATAAACCGCATCTTTGCATC
>CAMVHR010000045.1 GCA_947167345.1 uncultured Treponema sp. | reverse complement strand
GCCGATGATAGTGGGGCACAGCCCCGCGAAAGCAGGTGGCTGCCGGCTTTTTTATACTTGTTACATACATATTCTGAAATGCCTGGTTTTACCTTGATTTTCAGATGTCTTAAATTGAATTATAATGTCAGTGACCATGGCGGAGAGGAAATACCCGTTCCCATACCGAACACGGAAGTCAAGCTCTCCTGCGCCGATGATAGTGGGGCACAGCCCCGCGAAAGCAGGTGGTTGCTGATTTTTTATTTTAAAGAGAATAAATTGAAATGAAAAACTCTGGCTAACCGACAAGAATCTTGTTCTGTGCCAGAGTTTTGTTTTTTTTAGTCCATTGCCTTTTTTATGGCAGCCATTAATTCATCGTAAGTTTCGTAAGCAGGAATTGTAGGATTATCGGCCTTTATTTTGTCTGTGCTCTTGAACAAAAAGCCTGCCTTGCTTGCCTTGATCATGCCAAGGTCATTGTAGCTGTCGCCGCTTGCGATGGTCTGAAAACCAATTGACTGAAGGGCTTTTACAGTGTTCAGCTTGGAGTCTGGCAGACGCATCTTGAAGCCTGAGATTTCTCCGTTTGGCTGCACTTCGAGCGTGTTGCAGAAAATTGTAGGCATGCCAAGCTTTTTCATCAAAGGTGCTGCAAACTGCGTGAATGTATCACTGATGATTATTACCTGACTTATGCTACGTAATTCATCAAGAAATTCCTTTGCACCTGGCATAGGTTCAATCTTTGCAATTGTGTCCTGAATTTCTTTAAGACCAAGACCGTGCTCTTTTAAAATGCCAAGGCGCCAGTTCATGAGCTTGTTGTAGTCAGGTTCGTCGCGCGTTGTGCGTTTAAGTTCAGGAATGCCTGATGCCTGTGAGAATGCAATCCAAATTTCTGGTACAAGAACACCTTCTAGGTCTAGACAGGTAATATACATGTTATTACTCATTTTTTCGTATCCTTTTTGTATGATGATTTGTTTTACTTTATCATAGAGTACTAAAATAATCGATATGTTTTTTTGATTTTGTTAGTGCTAAAAAAAGGTTGTTGTGCCGATAATCTTATCGGAATAATAATACTAAATGGGAGTAAAAAATGAAAAAGATTTTGGCTGTAATAATGGCTTTTGCTGTGTCAGCTGTTTCAGCTTTTGCAGTAGAGGCTGCTTTGGGTGTTCGTGGTGATGTTTCCATGAACCTTGGTTCCACTTTCTCAGGTGATGGAGCTGATTATTATGGAACTTCGTCTGACATGGTATGGGGTGGCGGATTTTCTCTTTATGGTGTTATTGACTTCTATAACACAGAACAGTTTGCCATTGGTGTTCAGCCAGAACTTGGCATTCAGTTTAACAATGGTGTAAAGAAGTCAAAATATGGTTTTACAAATACTATTACAAACCATACTTTTGAAATTCCAGTTCTGCTTACTATGAAATATAATGTAACTCCAAATGTATATTTTGGAGGTGGAATTGGTCCTTATGTATCATTCCAGATGGGAAAGATGAAGTCTAGAGTTGAAGGTTCTGGATTTGACCCAACTACAACGGATCACAGTTCAAAGGGTGCTACATTCGGTGTTGCATTTGACCTTAAAACTGGTGTAAAAGCTGGTTCTGGTTACTTTGTATTTGATGTCCGCTATCTGTTGAACTTCAATGCTACTAGGGCAGAGATTATGGGTGAAACCGAAGATGTCTTTACACGCCGTGCTCTTACATTCGGTGTTGGATACGAAGTTAAGTTCTAATAACTTTGAGCTGCTGTTAATTTAATACAAAGCCTGCTTTTGCAATCTATTGTGAAAGCAGGCTTTTTTTATTATAATGGTGGCATGGCAGTAGAAACAAAAAAGAAGATAGAGATTCTTGATTCAACACTCAGAGACGGTGCTCAGGGTGAAGGCATAAGTTTTTCCGTTCAGGATAAAATTCACATTGTTCAGGCACTTGATGAACTGGGCGTTACTTACATAGAAGCCGGAAATCCCGGCAGCAATCCGAAAGACATGGAGTTCTTTCAGAAGGCTCATTCCCTAAAGCTTGCAAATTCAAAGATCGTTGCTTTCGGCTCAACAAGGCGCAAAGATTTGACATGTGCAGAAGATGCAAATTTGCAAAGCCTTCTTGCCGCCGAAACCGAAACGGTTGTCATTTTTGGTAAGACATGGGACTTTCAGGCAACGGAAATCCTTCACGCCACACTTGAGCAGAATCTTGAAATGATTCAAGATACATGCCGCTATTTAAAAGAGCATGACAGAAAAGTCATTTTTGATGCAGAACACTTTTTCACAGGTTATGCAGCAAACTCAGACTATGCAATGAAAGCTCTTAAGGCTGCTGCTGACGGCGGAGCTTCTGTTCTTTGCCTGTGCGAAACCAAAGGCGGATGCATGATTTCTGACTGCCAGAAAATTGTAACAAGAGTGACAGAGCAGTTTGGTTCTACTTGTAAAATCGGCATTCATACCCATAATGATTCCGGACTTGCCGTTGCAAATTCTCTTGTTGCTGTAGAAGCCGGAGCGACTCATGTACAGGGTGTTCTTTTGGGCTTTGGAGAGCGAACGGGTAATGCAAACCTTTCTACTATAGTCGCAGACTTGCAGCTTAAGATGGGCTATGACTGTGTGCCTGAGGAAAGCATTTTGAATTTGACACCATTGTGTCGCCGTGTTGCAGAAATTGCAAACATCACACTTGACCCCGGTATGCCTTATGTTGGTGACAATGCATTTGCTCACAAGGCAGGAATGCACATTGATGCCGTCCTTAAAAATCCATCGGCTTATGAGCATATCAGTCCTGACAGCGTTGGTAACGAGCGCGTTTTCCTTATGAGCGAAGTTGCAGGACGCAGCATGATAATAGAAAAAATCAAGAAGTTTGATCCTTCAATTACAAAGTCAAGCCCTGTCGTTGCAGATATTGTAAAGGAAGTTAAGGATAAGGAGCATGAAGGCTATCAGTTTGAAGGTGCTGACGGAAGCTTTGAGCTTCTTGTGCGAAAGGCGATAGGCAAGTATCAGCCGTTCTTTAATCTGCACTACTACAAGACAAGCGGTGAAATTCCTCTTGTTGAAGATGGACTGTATTCTTTTGCACAGTTAAAAATAGCTGTTGACGGAAACATAAAGATTGCAGCAGGTGAGGGGAATGGTCCTGTTAACGCATTGGACAATGCCCTGCGCTCTGCCTTAAAGCCTTTCTATCCTGCCGTAGAGCACATAAAGCTTACGGACTATAAGGTTCGTGTCCTTGACAGCAAGAGTGCTACTGCAAGCCGTGTCCGTGTTTTGATTGAGAGTTCTGATGGAGTAGACAGCTGGTCAACAATGGGTGTCAGCTGTGACGTTGTTGAGGCTTCATGGCTTGCTCTTGTCGATTCTTTTGAATATAAACTTATCAAAGACATTGAGAAAAAATATCAAAAATTCATTTGACAAAGCTGGAAGTATGACTGATAATAAAATGTATCAAATAAAATTGATTTATATCAGTCTGTGAAGCTGATATGTCATTTGGAGGATCTTAATGAAAAAAATTGTTGGTCTGCTTCTGTCTCTGGCAATTGCAGGAACTGCATTTATGGGATGCAGTAAGAAAGACAATGGTGGTGCAGCCAGTGGTAGCTCTGCTGGTTCTGGTAACAGCAACAAGAGAATTCTGATTGGTGTTTCAATCTGGAGTTCTACTGACACATTGGGAAGCCAGTGTAAGCGTATTGTTGACGCTGCTGCAAAGGCTCTTGATGTTGATGTCATGTATGTTGATCAGGGGCACATTTCTGAGCAGGTAACTGCTTCTGCAGAAACTTTGTGTGCTGCAGGATGTGACGGTATCATTATCTGTAACTCTGCTTCTGCAGAAATGACTTCTGTAATTAACACATGTACACAGAACAAAGTATATGTTGCACAGTTCTTCCGTATTATTAATCAGGATACAAACCCTAATGAATATAAGCTTGCACAGCAGTCTCCATATTATGTAGGTGCTGTACATGAAAATGAAGTTGACAACGGTAAAAACCTTGTTACAATCCTTGGAAACAAGGGTAACCGCAAGATTGCTCTCGAAGGCTGGGAAGCTGGAGACGCAACATTCCTTCTCCGTTGGGAAGGCTACAAGGAAGGTGTAAAGGCTTGGAACGCAGCTCATCCTTCTGATCAGATGACATTGCTTGACCCACAGTACGGTGGTACAACATCAGATACAGGACGTTCAACAGCAGAAGCTATCATGAATGCAAATCCTGATATTGATGCCCTTATCGTTGCTGGTGGTGGTGGAGACACATTGGTTGGTGCACTTGCAGCTATTGATGCAGCAGGTAAGAAAGGAAAGATTGACGTTGTTTCAACAGACTTCCTTGCTGACCTTGATACACAGCTTGCAACAGGTGGCATGGCTGCAGAATCTGGCGGACACTTCTGTGATCCACTTATCGCTTTCATGCTCGTATATAATGCTATAAAGGGCAACTACAAAGTACCAGCTAATGACTTCTACGATGTAAACTTCCCTTACCTGTATGTTGCTTCTTCAGAAGACTATGCTTCTTATGCTAAGTACTTCGTAGACGAGCTTCCATACAATGAGCAGGAATTGAAGGATATGGCAAAGCTTTCTGAGCCAGAGCTTGAAAAGGCAACTGCTAAACTTTCTATCGAAGACGTAAAGAGCAGAAGATAAGCTTGCTATGCTGGATGACATGTACTGTGCCGTGAGTAAGTACATGTCGGTACATGTCTAAAAATTTCATTCTTAGAAGGGCAGCAAGCAGTTGCAGTTTTTACTACTGTAAACATTGCTGCCCTTATTATCTTTAGGATACTATATATGAGTGACTCAGTAACATTAGGAACTGGCGGCAGTGCGTTTGAAAAATTCAAGAAAAGCCGTTTTTTCGGTGTAGTTACACTGCTTGTCCTTACCGCTTTGTGTTGGGTTCTGTTTAAAATTCTTTCCCCAAAGAATTTCGGAACTGGCAAATTGATGACTGACTATCTGCAGACAAGCATTCAGTATGCTGTCGGCGGATGCGGATTCTATTTTATTGTTGTGATGGGACTTTTCGATTTTAGTATTGGTGCTAACATCGTTCTGTCTTCTCTTGTGGGAGTTTTACTTTCACGCAGCCTTGGATATTTCGGTCTGATTTTCGGCTGTCTTATGTGTGGTGCACTCATTGGTGCATTCAACGGATTTTTCTATTCAAAACTGCGCATTCCTTCAATGATTGTAACAGTAGGCCTCATGCTTATTCTTGAAAGTGTGGCAAACTATGTAGTTACTCTTGACAAGTCCGGCTTTCCTGGAAAGCTGACAAGTGCAAACATCCTTGCATTCAATCATGCTCCATGGAACTATGTCGTTGCCTTTAGTGCATTCCTTCTGATGGTGTTCCTTTTAAGGTTTACACGAATCGGTACATATTGTAATGCCATTGGAAGCAATGAATATGTTGCAAAGAACATGGGTATTAATGTTGAGCGCTACAAGTTTACAGGATTTATCCTTCTGCATTTCTTTGTAGGCATTATGGCTCTTCTTACTGTAAGCTACGGAAAGGGTATGCTTGCTGTTACAGGCATGACTTCAATGGACCGCAACTTTAGGCCATTGATGGGTACTTTCTTTGGCATTGCTTTTAAAAAATTCGGTTGTCCTGTTACTGCCATTGTAATTGGTGAATTCATTATTACAATGATTTTTAACGGACTTGTTGCATTGAATGTTCCTACTACAATCAACGATTTTGTTACTGGAGCTGTTCTTCTTGCCATCGTTACACTTACAAACCGCGGTGTAAAGGGCAGTGTCGTAAAATAAGGAGCAGATATGTCTAACAATGTTTTATTAAAAGCCGAGAACATAACAAAAAACTTTGGAATGACGCAGGCTGTTAAGGACGTGTCCCTTGAATTCAACAGTGGCGAAATTCATGGTCTTATTGGAGAAAACGGTTCCGGTAAGTCTACGTTCAGTTCCATGCTTTGCGGCATTTATTCCATTACAAGCGGAACTTTTACCCTTGACGGTAAAAAACTTAACGTAAAGAGTCAGGTTGAAGCTAACCGTGCTGGCGTTTCGATTATTGTTCAGGAAATCGGAACTCTTCCAGGCCTTACAGTTGCAGAGAATATCTTTTTGGGTGAAGAAGATGAGTTCATGCATGGTTTGGTAAAGGATTCTTCTGCCATGAACAGAAAGGCTCAGCAGCTGCTCGATTCTTACGGATTTAAGGGTATCAAGGCAAATGCCATGATTGACCATTATTCCTTTGAAGAGCGCAAGCTGGTTGAGATTGTAAAGGCTACTTATTTTAAGCCGAAAATCCTTGTTGTCGACGAAACAACGACTGCTTTAAGCCAGGACGGGCGTGAAGAACTGTTCAAGGTTATGAATAAGACTCGTGACATGGGTAGTACTGTCATATTTATTTCCCATGACCTTGATGAAGTTCTTGAACATACGGATCGTGTTTCCATTCTGCGTGATGGTGACCTTATCAAGACTGTTATCAGCAAGAATGTAACGACTGATGACCTTAAGCGTGAAATGGTCGGACGTGAACTTGATGATCGCTATTACCGTACTGATTTTGGTGAAAAGGTTTCTGATGAAGTTGTCCTTACCATGAAGAATGTTTCTGTACCGAACCAGCTTTACAATGTTGACCTTGAGCTTCATAAGGGTGAAATCCTTGGCATTGGAGGTCTTTCTGAGTGTGGCATGCACGAAATTGGTAAGGCTATCTTTGGTGCTTCTTATGACAAGACTGGTACTGTAAAGCTTGCAAACGGATATGAAATTACAAATATTCCTGGTGCAATCAAACACAGCATTGCCTATGCTTCAAAAGACCGTGACAATGAGTCCATCGTTATTGCCGATCCTATTGGTGACAATGTTATTCTTCCTTCTTTGGGCGATTTGTCAAACCACGGCTTTTTGAATTTGAAAAAACTCAATGACTTTGCAGAAAAGTATGCAAGGCAGATGAGCACCAAGATGACCGGAATCAAGCAGCATGTATCAGAGCTTTCTGGCGGTAACAAGCAGAAGGTTGTTCTTGCACGCTGGATTGGAAAAGGCTCTGACATTCTGATTCTTGACAGTCCTACGCGAGGTATTGACGTAAAGGTCAAGGCTGACATTTATGCGTTGATGACAGAGCTTAAGAAGCAGGGTAAGGCTGTTCTGATGATTTCTGAGGAACTTCCAGAACTCTTGGGTATGAGTGACCGCATTCTTATTATGAAAGACGGACGCTTTAACGGTGAGTTTATAAGAAGCAAAGAGCTTGGCGAAAAAGACCTCATCGCCAAAATGATTTAGGGAGGCGTGTGTAATATGGCTACTAATGGAAATACAGCTGCTAGAACTAATACAGAGCTTGCGGCAGCATTTAGATTAAAGTCTCAGATCCGTAGTCTGGGACCTATATTGGGCTTTGTGGGCATTGTCCTTCTGTTTTCAATACTGACAGGCGGACGCATCCTTCAGCCAAAGAACTTAAGCTTGATGCTCAGTCAGGTGTTCGTATTGATGATTGCCGCAACCGGCGTGTTCTTTGTAATGACAGTTGGAGGCCTTGACTTTTCACAAGGTTCAATACTCGGACTGGCTTCAATAATATTCTGCTGGGTGTCTCAGAAAAACATCTTGCTTGCGGTCGTCGCTTCTGTTGCAGCAGGTGCCGCAATGGGTGCTTTCAACGGATTTTTCCATGTAAAATTCAAGATCGCATCATTTATTGTTACGATGTGTTCACAGTACTTTTTCCGCGGATTGTGTAAATACATTACGACAAAAGGTCCTGTACCTGCAAGTATTGAAGTTCTTGCACTTGATCAGACATGGTTCAAGATGACTCTCATGCTGATTGTTCTTGCAATTGCTTTTGTAATCTGGCATTTTACAAGAATAGGTTTTGATTTGCGTGCAATTGGTGCAGGTGAAACTGCAGCTCGCTTTTCAGGATGCCGTCCTGATTTTACCAAGTTTATGGTTTATGTTGCTTCCGGTGCAATTACTGGATTTGCTTCATTTATCAACGTTGTTCGTGTAGGTGCCATTACAGGTACTGCAGGCCGTCAGCTTGAAACACAGATACTTATTGCTTTGGTATTGGGTGGAATGCCTATTTCTGGTGGTGCAAAGGCTCGCTTCTCTAACATAATCTTCGGTACGCTTACGTACTGTGTTCTTGAAAAGAGTTTGCCTATGGTATTCCCAGTATCTGCAACACAGCAGCTTGTAAAGGGAATTATATTCCTTGTTATTGTTGCACTCACTATTGATCATGAGTCTCTTCGTGTAATAAAGTAGGGTATCATTTTATTCTTCTTTATGTTAGCCGCCGTAAGGATTATTATTCCTGCGGCGGCTAATTTTTAGCTTGCTTTAAAAGATTATTTTGATATAATTTTATATATAGGCAAGTATGAAAAATCTTTTAGAAGAATCTCCAGATGTTCTGACACCCATCAGGCTCCCGGAGGATACGGTAGACATAGCTCCAAGCGTACTCTCACACAAGGAATTTACAGTTATGGATGAAGACCTGTTCAGAATCCAGTTACAGTATGTTGGAGACTCATACAGGATTATATGGCAAAGTTCCATTCTCGATACGTTTACCATGTGCTGCATAAAAAGCCGATTCTTTTTTCCTTCCGAACGAATATACAGAAAACTTGCTAAATTCATTGATTCAATGGATAATGAAAGGCTTCATGCTTTTTCTAAAAAGAAAAAGGGCATATTCTATCAGTTCAGTTTTTAATTCTGCCTTTGATTATTGTAATTTACTCCATAACGTGATATATTCGTAAATACTAAAGAAACTTTATTGGTATTAAAATCACAAGGAGTATAGATTATTATGGAAAAGAACATTGCCTTGATTCCTGGCGACGGAATTGGTCCTGATGTAGTGGCAGAAGCTGTAAATGTATTGAATGCAGTAGCTTCAAAGTACGGACACAAATTTAATTACACAAATGTAATTGCAGGTGGTTGTGCCATTGATAAGTTTGGAAAGCCCCTTCCTCAGGATCAGCTTGACTTGTGCCTTAAAAGCGATGCTGTTTTGCTTGGTGCTGTTGGTGGCCCTAAGTGGGACAATCTTGCAAGTGAACTTCGCCCTGAAAAAGCTTTGCTCGGTCTTCGTGGTGGCATGAAGGTTTTTGCAAACCTTCGTCCTGCTGTCATGTGGAAGCAGTTGAAAGATGCCTGCCCTTTGAAAGATGAGATTGTAGGCGATGGGCTTGATATCCTTATTGTTCGTGAATTGACAGGCGGCATTTACTTTGGAGACCGCGGAACAAGTGCAGATCAGAATACTGCATGGGATACAGAAAAATATACACGCCCAGAAATTGAACGCATTGTTCGCATGGGATTTGAATATGCCCAGAAGAGACAGAAAAGACTTTGCGTTGTCGACAAGGCAAACATCCTTAACAGTTCCCAGCTTTGGCGTCGTGTGGCAGAAGATGTAAAGAAGGATTATCCAGATGTAACACTTTCATATCTGTACATTGATAATGCAAGCATGCAGCTTGTTCGTAATCCTCGTCAGTTTGACGTTATTGCAACAAGCAACATGTTCGGAGACATTCTTTCTGACGAAGCAAGCCAGATAACTGGTTCTATTGGTATGCTTGCTTCTGCTTCTCTTGGTGACGGAACTGGTCCTGGACTTTACGAGCCGATTCATGGTTCTGCTCCAGACATTGCAGGAAAAGATCTTGCAAATCCTCTGGCAACAATACTTAGTGCTGCAATGCTCTTGCGCTACAGCTTTGGGCTTGAAACAGAGGCAAAGGCTATTGAAAATGCCGTAAATGCCGTTCTTGATGCCGGTTACAGAACAGGAGACATTGCTGGTAGCCATCTTGAAGAAGTAAAGGCTGCTGGTAAGCTTGTAGGCACAAAAAAGATGGGTGCTCTTGTAGTAGAGTATCTTAAATAGCTTGTTTCCTGATAAACTGTTTCTTTCTATAAAACTTGAAAAAATTATATAATTGACTTAAAATAGACGCCAGATTCATTCCATTCTTTGTATGAATCTGGCTGTTTATTTTTAAACTTTTCCAGTAAAAGGAGTTACTAATGAAAAGCGGTGTTTTGAAGGCACTTTGTCTGTCTTTGATAGGGCTTTCTTTTTTTTCCTGTAAAGAAAAGAAAAGTATTAGAAAAAGTAATGCTGATTCGGATGTTGCTAATCATCACGTTATAATAACTTACCTTACCGTCGGAAATAAGCCCAAGGACAGTGGCACTTCTGTAATGCTGGAAAAGCTTAATGAAAGGCTTACGAAACTTGTTAATGCGGAACTTGTAATTTACTATATTCCATGGAATAACTATCAGACTAACTATAATCTGAAGCTTACTGAAAAAGACGGATCAATTGACTTGATAGGAACTGCAACAGACTGGCTTGATGCATGGAAGAATGTCGGTCTTGGAAATTTTATGCCGATGACAGATGACATGCTGAAAGCCTATGCTCCAAAAACATGGGAGTCTGTTTCTGCGGAACACTGGGACATGTGTCGTCTGAACGGTGACATTTATTTTTGTCCTGAAGACAATTATACGCAGTGGACAAACCACGGCTTCATGTACAGATTGGACTGGGCAAAGGAAGCCGGTTTTGGTAACGGTGTTCACAGTTGGGAAGACATGACTAAATATTGTGATTACGTAAAAAAAGAAAAGAAAGTCATTCCTTGGGACAGTAACGGTTCTTCAAGTACATTCCATCCGGAAGGATATATACGTTCTAAGAGCGATTTTATTATTGTAGACGGAATTACTTCTACAAGCATGTTTGGTGTACGCAAAGGAAACATGCGCAAATTCTATTCACCGTTCATTGAAGGCAATGAACTTGTTGAGTATGCAAAGCTTATGAGAGTTTGGAATGAACACGGATTTTGGCACAAGGATGTTCTTACTGCCCGAGGAGGAAACCGTGACAACCGCGAGGAATTCAACCATGGACGTACAGGTCTTGAACAGCACCATACTCAGACTTGGTACACTCAGGTTTACAGAACTCTTAAGGAAAATGTTCCAGGTGCAGATTCAGGTTTCTTCTGGTTTGGTGAGGAAAGCCAGAATATTGTTTACCAGCCTATAACCCACGGTGCAATGGCAATATCCGCGGCCTCTAAACATCCAGAAAGGGCGTTGATGGTTTATGATCTTTTGCGTAATGACAAAGAGTGTTACGACCTTATAAATTATGGTGTAGAAGGCGTTCAGTACAAAAAGAATTCTTCTGGTTACCGCGAGCCTGTTGCTGGAGCCAATGGCATTACTACAAATTACTGGTGGGGCAGAAACGATGCTCTTGAAGTGCGCGATTCAAAGACTGCATGGGATGTCTTTGATTCTATTAATGCAACATATAATAAATGTAAGATAGATTATCCGTTCAGCCAGATTGTATGGGATTTGTCAAATGTAAGTTCTGAACTTGCAGCTGTTGAAAATGTATACGGACAGTATATGGGTAATATCAGTTATGGTCAGAATCCTAATCCAGAACAGTATGTTGCTGACTTTAGACGGGATTTGAAAGCTGCCGGCATTGATAAGGTTATTGCTGAATTCCAGAAGCAGCTTGACTCATTCTATTCAAATAAAACCAGAAGATAAGGTGGCAGTATATGAAAGATTCTAAAAGAAAGAGTAGTCTTGTTGGTGTTTTGATTGCCACTATTGCGGCTGTTTATATTATTCTGTCTGGCATACAGATGGTTGTCATGACTGTATACTCTGATAAGTCAACTAGTGAAAGCTATGCCGAAAACTGCGGTGAAATTGCCAAGGCATATTCAATGATGCTTACAAACAGAGTGAATATGTATTTCCGCGAAATCCGTTATTATGTAGAGTCTGATGTTGTCCAGACACTTGATGTTGACAACATCATAAAATGGATGTGTAACAGAAACGACAAGAAAAGTTCTGACATTGACGGAATGTATTTTTGTACTCTTGACGGTACTGCTTACAGAGATGACGGTACTGTGACAGACTTTAGGAATGAGGAGTTCTTTAAAGCCATTGCCGTAAACGGAAACTATGAATATGTAAGCAATCCAAAGATGGATGAGGTTATAAAAAAACCTATTTTTTACGTTGCACATGTTGTAATTGTAAACGGAAAAAAACTCGGTATTTTTGCAGGTGTATATCCTTTGAGCATTATTCAGAAAATGGTAAGTGACATTCAGCTTGGACAGTCTGGAAATGCATGGCTTTTGGCAGGAGACGGTACTGTTATGATGTATCCTGAACCTGGCTATGCCATGAAAAAGAATTTCCTTAAAGGACTTTCAAGGGAGAATGAAGACCTTCACTCTGTTGCAGAGAACATGGTTGATCGAAAGACTGGTTTTGGCTGGATAAAGGGACTTGGAAAGTCAAAGCGTGAATTTGTTACTTATGCTCCAATTCATAATACGCCATGGAGTCTTGGCTTTAACATCAGTGAAAACCAGATTTATTCATCAGGACATTCCATAAGAAACATAATGCTGATTTCTTTTGTTTTTATTGTTGTTGCCCTTCTTATGTGTACAGGTTTTGTTCTGTTTAACCTGCTTAATCCTCTTAAGAAGGTTGAGAAGACAATTAACGATATTGCTTCTGGTAATGCAAACCTTACAAAAAGAATTTCAGTGTCTTCAAACAATGAGATTGGTGCTATAGTTGTTGGATTCAATAACTTTACCGAAAAGCTTCAGTCTATTGTCACAGAGCTTAAAAAGTCTCAGGGAACTCTTTCAAATGCAGGTGATATTCTTTCCAAGACTACTACGGATTCTGCCAATGCAATTGAAAACATCAAGAGCAGCATTCAGGATACTACATCCGGCATTCAGGATCAGACAAAAGGCATTGATGAAACTTCTGATGCCGTAAATGAAATTTCTACAAGCATTTCTTCTTTGGAAAAAATGATTGCAAACCAGTCGGCTGGTGTTACTCAGGCTTCAAGTGCTGTTGAAGAAATGATTGGAAACATTGATTCTGTAAACAACACTGTAGCGAAGATGGTAAATTCATTTAATGTGCTTGCAGAAAGTGCACAAGATGGATATCACAAGCAGTCTGATGTAAATGACATGATTCTTAAAATTGAAGATGATTCAAAGCTTTTGCTTGAAGCAAATGATGTCATTGCAAACATTGCTGAGCAGACAAATCTTCTTGCCATGAATGCTGCTATTGAGGCTGCTCATGCGGGTGAAGCAGGCAAGGGCTTTAGCGTTGTTGCAGACGAAATCCGTAAGCTTTCGGAAACATCTTCCACTCAGTCTAAGTCTATTGGCGAAAGACTTCAGCACATCAGGGGATCTATTGAAAACGTTGTATCTGCTTCTAAGCAGACGAGTGCCGCATTCAATACTGTTGCAAACGGGATAAGAGACACGGACGGTCTTGTTCAGTCTATTCAGAATGCAATGAATGAGCAGAAAGAAGGGTCTTCTCAGATTATTCAGGCTCTGCGCGACATGAATGACAGTACAAGTCAGGTTAATTCAGCTTCAAAGGAAATGTCTGAAGGAAACAAACACATCCTTAATCAGGTTGGAGACCTGAAGCTTAGTGCGGATAAGATGAAGGTTTTCATAGATTCTATGGATGCCAGTGCAATGCTGATAGACAAGAGCAGTTCCGAACTGGTGGAAATTTCTTCTAAGGTTAGTGATGCAATTTCTCTGATTAGCTCTCAGATTGATCAGTTTGAAGTCTAGTTTGTCGTATTAATGACACTCTCTAAATAAGGAGTACTGATTAAAATTTTAGTCAGTACTCTTTTTTTTACTTTCCGATAAGCCAGCCAGAAAAATCTATGTTGCTTTCAAGCTCATTCTCTAGGGCATCAGGAATTAGGGCAAAAAAATTGAGTCCAGTCCTCTGTTCTACTTCGTCTATTGTAGTTGCATACTCGTAAATTGAACCTGTGCAGTTTTTGTTTGGCAGAATGAATGCCAACGCAATGAAAGTTCCCCTGCCATCATCTGTAGATTGAGGTGCAAGCAGTACTTTGTAAAAGTATTCTGGTACAACGACATTGTTTTTTCCTATAGTCTTGTATTCAGAAGGTGTTTTTTCAAGTACAGGCCCTGTTATTACCGCGACTTCTCCAAATGTCTGTGCCCATTTACGAACTTTCTGTTCCAGTTCGTTCCATAAGCCTTGATTTAATTGAGAAACCTGAGGGACTACATTGCTCATGTATGATGATTCTTTTGCACTTTGCTCGCTCCACTCCATATCTGCGGCTGGAGCAAGGTGTCCACGGTCATAGCCGCTCCTTGAATAGTCTGAAGAATCTGCTGATATTGTGCTGATGTTGTAATCTGTGTAAAACTTTTTAGGTCTGCCGGTTACTTTGTTTAATTCTTTTCGTGTAAGGACATAAGCAACCCATTCTGACAGTTCATAACTTTCGCGGTAGCAGAGCGTAAAACCTGAATACTTGTGAATTTCGTGATCTTCAAGTTCTTCTTGAGTTTCCATTGTGGGGCAGACGGGAATTTCTATTGAAAGCTGCTGTGCAAAAGACTGCTGTGCCATAAAAAGAGCTGACAGTAAGAATGCTGAGAATAACGAAAAAAGCTTCATAAAAAAAATTGTATATCAAAACACAGATTTATGCGACAAAAAAGAACATTTTATAGAGAATTTATGTATTTTCCTGCCTGTGAAAGTGTTATTAATATAGGGAATTGTGACTATGAAAAAATTTTTTACATTTTTGTTCTGTGTTTTAATGATGAATTGCATGTTTGCTTCAGTAATGGATGCTCGTGTCCGTTCTGTGCCTGCGTCAATTTCTTCAGCTGCCTTCAAAAATCCTAAGGCAGAACTTGCGCCTCTTGTTCAGAATCTTACGAAAGGTATTGATGATGAAAAATTAAAAGTTAAAGTTATTCATGACTGGATTTGTGACAACATAGCTTTTGATACTCAGATGTATTTTTCGGGTAAAAACAAGCAGCAGGATTTTGTCAATGTCATGAAAAAAAAGCTTGCATTGGGTGAAGGCTATGCAAATCTTTTTAAAGAAATGTGTTCTGCAGCTGGACTTGAGGCTGTTGCCGTCAAAGGTTGGTCAAAAGGTTTGGGGTATTCAGGTAAACTTGAAAAAAAGCCTGATTACACATGGAATGCTGTAAAAGTTAATGGTGTCTGGAAACTTGTTGATGTTGCATGGGATGCCGGTATTGTGGAAATACGCACCTGGATAAAGCATTATTCGACAGAATGGCTGTTCCTTGAACCTGAGAATTTTATATACTCCCATCTTCCAGAAGATTCTTCATATCAGTATTTGAGTGAAGCTGATCAGCGATCAAAGGAACAGTTTGTAAAAGAGCCTTATATTGCCGGCATCTTTTTTGAATCTGGCTTATCCCTTACGAAAAACATTCCATTGTATGATACTGTGATTACCGGTGAAACAGAGTATGTGTTCAATATCGATTCTAATACTACCGTGACTTCTGAAATTCGCGATAAAAATCAGAATGACGTAAAGAATGCAAGCTGGCTTAATAGGAGCAAAGATAAGCTTTATTTTCAGATTGATGTGCCGGATACTGCGGAGTATAAGGCAATGCTGTTTGCCAAAAAAGCAGATGCTGATAATTACGGATTTAAGTTTGACATAAACGATTTTGAACGTAATATTCTTCCTGCTGCTGAAGAACTTGCCGCTTCTAAAGAGATTACTGCTGCTGAATTAAAGTTGTTCAAATCTTCATTCACAAAGGTGAAGGGTAATGATGCCTATTACATAAAGGAAGATCTGTTTAATGACAGGCAGAATGAAAACCTTGTAAAGATTTTTGAACTTATTGAACTTAATCCTCGTATAATGGAACCTGTGCTTGAATTTAACGTAAAGGCTGATTCTTCTTACAAGGGATTTGGAAGAGGTGTTGTAAAATATCCTACAACTTATAATGTATACAACAATTCTACAGGTACAAAACTTATTGCTCCTGTCTGTGGCAAGTTAAAGGCTGGTACAGAGGTTTTGTTTCAGGTTGAAAGTTCTGATTTTGCTTATATTGCAATTGAAGATGATGGTTCCCTTGTTAATTTTGAAAAAAATGCAAGCGGAGTTTTTGAACTTTCTGCCGTCGTACCAGAAGGTGATGTGTTAAAGGTTTATGGTTCGAACAACGGACACAACTATAATGGCTTGTGGTATTACGATATTATAAAGTAATCCTTTTATGGCATTTTTATGATAATGATGCTCATATAGGCGTGTAAGAAAAGGTCTTCCGGAATGGATTTTAATTCTGCTCCCCGGAAGACCTTTTCATTTTCGTAGCCTGCATTATGAACAAGACTTGTGTAATTCAGTAAGTTTTTTTGTTCTATTTTATTTATTATGTCTTTAAGATGTCGGGCGGATTTCATTATGATTTTTGTGCCGTCGCTTTCCAATACACTGTCGATTTTCCCATTTTTTATATATGCATCTCCTGGAATTATTCTTATTTCTTCATCTGTCTGAGCCAAATCTAGTTTTAAAGAACCTGCTGCAACGCAGAATGATGGTACACCAGATACAAATTTAGTATTCATTCCTTTGCTTTGCATTATGTCTGCAACACGTGCTGCTGTTGAATATATTGATATGTCTCCAATGGCAATAAAGGCTGCATCCCCATGAGTAAGTGCCTGTGAAACTTGGTTTACGACAGTTTCGTATTCTTGTTCTGTTGTTTTTTCATTCCTGCTCATTGAAAAGGTGACGCCTACGCACTTTTTAGTGCTTAAATCAACAGCTTGTTTTATGCAGTTGAAGGCAATATTAGGATTTGGGCTGCTTAATGTAATAGGATAAAATATTGTGCTGCATGAATTGATGACGGCTATGGCTTCTTGTGTTAGGTATTTGCTGTCGTAAGGACCGGTGCTGACTGCATAAAGTGTATGTTTTGTTGTCATGAAATAATCATAGCATATTTGCCTTAAAACCTATAGGTGTAATGCAGAATGTTCTGTTTACTATTGAATCTCTACATACTCACTGATTTTGCTTGCCAAAAACAATGGCAGATTTACAAGTGTATACGGAGTCTTTCCGACTTGTGTAACAGCGTTTTCTACAGAATAGTTACCACTGTAAAGTCGTACTGCAATAGGGAGTTTAGTCTGGTCTATATATGAATGAAGCGAACGTAAAGTTCCTGATTTGCCCGACTTAACTTCAACAGGTATTATCTGAGACTTTTCTACAATAATAAAATCAAGTTCAGCATTGGAACGAGCATCTTCTTTTATCCAGAACAAAGGCTTATTCATTTCGTAAAAGCTGGAAGCAAGAAGTTCCTGTCCTGTAATCTGTTCTGCAATCATTCCATTATACATTGAATCAAGCGGCATATCTGTAAGGTACGAACTTTGAATTCCTGCGGAAAAATTTACAAGACCTGTATCTAAAAATTGAAGTCGAGGCTTTCGTTTTGTATCAGTCTGAAGAGGAAGCTGTAAATCTGTCGTAGGATATCTCAGATAAACAAGCATTGCCCTTTGTAAAGTTCGTAAGGCTTCTCCTGCATCCCTAGAACGATAGCTTGTATTTGCAAACTTTTCAAATGTAATCCGCTTTCCAGTTTCCCTTGGTGCAGCTTCTATAAAGAGTCGTAAAATTTGTTCTTCCGTTTTATTGGAAGCATATTTTGCAGCATCATCAATGTATGATGTAAAAAGGTTTCGGTAAACAGAGGAAACTTTTGTAATATCATTGTATGTAACAAACTGAGAGACAGCTTCCGGCATTCCTCCAACAAGAGAATATGTTCTGTACAATTTTGCCAGCGTAGGAATTGCCCAAGTCTGTATTGGGACTTCATCAAAAAGCGAAAGAGCCTGAGTTTGCTCTATTGCCATTAAAAATTCTCTAAATGACATTGGGAAAAGATAAAGATATTCAACACGTCCGACAGGAAAACTAATCTTATGTTTTTCCATCATGATTTCCAAGAGAGAGCCTGCACTTATTACATATAGTTCTGGCATTTCTTCGTAAAAGTATCGGAGCAGGGCAACAGCTTCAGGAGAATTCTGGATTTCATCTAAAAAAAGGAGAGTTTTTCCTTTAGGTTCAATTTTCTTTTCAAGGCATATTCTCTGGAACGCAATATTGGGATTTAAATCATCAGTAAAAAAGATTCTATCGCCACTTTTTTCAAGATTCAGCTGAATGAAAGTATCAAAAGACTTTCCAAATTCTTTTATGACTGTCGTCTTTCCAACCTGTCTGGCACCACGGATAACCAAAGGTTTATGCCGTTCAGAATCCTTCCATTCTTCAAGTCCCTTAAATATTGTGCGGTAAAAAGACATATAAGACTCCTTTTGTAATAAACTCTAGGCAATTTTAGCAAATTTTTGTAATAGAATCTAGGCAATTTCTGTATATATTTGTAATAAACTCTAGGCAATTGTACCTGGCATTGTACCAGTTAGGAATGGCTCTTCATAAACGGAGCTGTTAAAATGTCTGGACAAAGGGCTTAGCTTATACTTCTCTTGCTTTTTGTCCAATTAAGCTTAGAAAAAAAAGATTGTAACTGGTACAAGATTTGTCTTAAAGCACTTGTATATGAATACCCTAGATTCGTGAACATACACTCACCACAATACATATAATTGGATAAATCATATTCTTTTGGACAATGGATCACAATATAGGGAGTTTCAGACTCAGCAAGTTTCTTTATAATTTTTAATGTCACAGCATCATTGCATGTAATCTTTGGATATTGACACAAGGCTTGTCCTATTATTGAAGCGACAGCTTTTGCCTTTTTTGTTGTGACATGTAAAGCCCTCATTGTTTTTAATACTGTTTTTTCAGAAATAGTCAGTCCATTACTTGCGTCTGGAATGTCGCTTATTAATTCATCCTTTTTAAGAATTCTGAACTCTGAATTCTCTCCGCATAGCTTTTCCCATTTTAAACTGTTCTGCTTTATTTCTTCATATGATAGAAGATTCCTATCATTGATTACCTTATGTACCTCCTCAGTGGTAAGATTCCATTTTTCGAGTCCTACAGTTTTACACGATTCCTCGGTATACAGTTTTCCTTTATACCCAATATCAACAAGCAGGTTACAAAACCAATAGAAACCTGATAATTCCACTGGCCAATTTGTGTACCAAACTCTTATTTCTGTTTCGCCATTCACAGCCTTCACATAATCATCATATTCTGGAATTTTTTCGGTAATATCCCCATAATTGAACCTGTGCGTAATTGTCAATGCGTTTTCGCTGATTATGGGTATGGAATCAGGATAAAAAATAATTTCCAGCATAGTTTATTCCTCCGTTTGAGAGCTTTGCTGCCTATAATTGTATCACAGCTTTCTATCATTTCGTGATGGAGAAAATAAAAATTTTGGAAAAATGATAAATTACATAAACAAGTTGTAGAGCTTTCTTTGGAAAAGATAGAAAGGCTGCTTTACAGGTAGCCTTGACTTTGTGACTTATGTAATTTTTTTTATTTTTTAGCCGAAATTGTGCAAAAAAATGCACATTTTTTGGTATACATATACAGGATGTATATATGAAAAAAATAAAAGCATTTGAAAAACTTGAATTTTATGATGATTTCATGTTTGGACTTGTAATGCAGGACAAAAATCTTTGCAGAGATGTGTTGGAATGCCTTTTGGGCATTAAGATAAGGCATCTTGAGTATGCTGAACCGCAGAAAGATTTTAAGCCGTTGTATACTGCACACGGCATTAGGCTTGATGTGTATGTAAGGGATGGAAACACCGTGTACGATGTAGAAATTCAAAATCGAAATGAGCATGACATGGGTAAACGCACCCGTTACTACCAGTCAATGATGGATGCGGATTCTCTTCTGAAAGGGCATGTTTATTCTGAGCTGAAAAAGATTGTAATTGTGTTTCTTTGCAGGTTTGACCCTTTCAAAAAAGGAATTCCGTGGTATACTGTAACAAGAATATGCCATGAGGATGCAAGCGTAAATCTTGCCGATGCGGCAAAAGACATAATCTTTAACTGTACTGCATACGAGAAAGTTGTGAATTTTGAGCAAAGGGCATTATTGAAATTTATTCAGACTGGATGTGCCGAGTCTGACTTAACACGGAGGCTTAATGATATGGTAGAAAAACAGAAAAAGATTGAGGCGAACAAAAAGCTGTATTTTACTTGGAGCCTCCATGACTATGATGTGAAGAATGAAGGAATTCGTATTGGCAGACGTGAAGGGCGAAAATCTGGAAGGAAAGAGGGCATAGAAGCAAATAAGCTTGAAAATGCCCGAAAACTTCTTGCAATGAAGCTTCTTACGCATGAGCAGATTTCAGAAGCTGTAGGGCTTCCGTTGGAAAAGATAGAAGAGCTTGCACTGGAAATCAATAGTGCAAAATAATGGAAAAAGGCTGCCGTGTAGGCAGCTTTTTTTAATCAATTTGTCCTTATTATTCCTGTTCATGATTTTTCGCTACTGAAGTTTTTGAATAGTCTCCATTTTGTCCAAAGCATGATTTACAATGGTTCGTACTTCATCTATAACAGAAACCGCAATTTGTGTACGGATTTTTTCGTTTTCAGGGGTTTCCTCTATAATAACAGGAGAACTGTCTTTTGGAACAAAAAGCTGATAAACTTCTATATTTAGTGCGGTTGCAATCTTTGAGATAGTATCTTCTCCAGGCCAGCGTCTTTTTCCTTCAATAGCATTTATTGCCTGAGGAGAAAGGTTTGATTCTTCGGCAAGCTTTTCCTGAGTCCATGATTTTTCTTTTCTAATCAGCTTTATATTACTTGAAAGCGTTTCCAATATCTCTGAACCTGTCATCTTACTTACATTTTGTAGGTAAAAACCTTAATTTTAAACTTACAATTTGTATTATTTGTGATATACTTACAGTATGTAGGTTTTATATTAAGACTACATATTGTAAGTATATGTCTGAAATGAATGATAGCGTTGATTTATTGAAAGATGAATCTTTAGAAAAATTTCAGAGCCAATAAAGAAATTTATGGAAAAAACAGAAAGTTCCCTATATTTGCAAGATATATTCCCAAATCTGTCTCAGCTGGAGCGTACAATGAAATTCAGAAGGACAGGAGATTATGACTCTGTGATAGTCAAAATGCCACCAAATCGTAGTAAAAACAAATCATAACATAACAGGAGATTATTATGAGTAAGAAAGTTTCAGAAGCAGACCTTGAAACCAAGTATGCAGGAAAGTATGACCAAGGTTATTCATACCAGTTTTTAAAGTTTATTAGAAAAAAGACCAGAACAAGCCCAACTTTGATTTCTGGTGCAATGGGTGCTGTCGTAAATGTTCTTGGACATTTCCTTTCTGCACTGAAAAATCCAAATACTCCTAACAATGTAAGACTTAAAATAATGGGAGCAATAGCTTATATCGTTTCACCTATAGATATTATTCCTGATGCAATACCAGTGGCTGGATTTGCAGACGACTTGGCAGCTGCTAAGTTCATTTTTAGTTCCGTTGCTTCTTATAGTACTTTTAGTCTGAAAGAACTGGATGATGAAATAGACGGAATTGTAACTGAAAAGCATGAAGATTACAGTCAGTGTAACGGTAGTTCAGAGGAAACTCAGGCAGAAACAGCTGTTGCAAAGCTTGAAGCTCCTCCAGAGAACGAAGCTAATAATACTGAATACGATAGTACAGATATTCCTATAGACCAACTCATGAAGGATATAGACAAAGGCAACGAGCTGTTCCAGAAATTCTTGGACAAGAGTGCAGAACTTGATAACGAGTTTAACGAAATGACTAAAGATGGTGAAAAGAAATCCTCTGATATGTGGGATGCAATAAATGAGCTGTAGTTTTTAGGGAGATATTGATATGAATGATACACAGATGAATGATGGAATTGATCGTTTTTTGGATAATATGCAAAGTCGTAGTCAAAAATGTTTTCAGATTGCAAGTGACGCAACGCGAATTCTGTCTGATGCAGGAAATAGTCTTAATTCAATTCTTGATGTAGGAAGTTCATTTTTAGGACGTATAAAAGATTGCTTGGATTCTGTAAAAGAAATTGTCGGAGGCGGTAAAGTCAGAAGGGAGCTTCAAGGAACGCAAGAAGAACTTGCAGAACTTAAAAATTTTTCCGTCCGCATGATAGAGGCTTTAAATCAAAGAAACCTTCTCACCGCAGATGCTGTAATTACAGTAAAAAACAATCTTAACTGTATTGCCAAAGATCAGAATGATATGAAGGATGCTATTACAAGTCTTGCCAAAAAATCTGCTGAGAAATTTAGGGAATTGGAAGGACGAGTGTCACAAGTTGAATCTTCTGTAAATCTTTCGCACTGGGTTGCAAATTTGGAATTTGATGAAGAGTATAAAAAACTTAAAAATCAGAATCTTAATTCTGTGTTGTTTTTAAAGACTTCTAAAGGATTTTACTTGAATAAGCAAGGAAACTATACAATAAATGAAATTAAATCTTTTAATCGGGCTTTGAATTTGGTTGGTCTAGATCCAAAGAAAGAAATGTCACTTGGTGAATTTTTTGATGGAATTATAAAAGATTCGCAGGAAATTGGGGAAAAGGAATTTAATGAGATAGCTAAGGTTGAGCTTTCTGATGGAAAAATACTTTCTTCTGATGAAATAGCAAAAATATTATCAATACCAAGTTTTGTTGCTGTATGTTCTCTTTTTGACAGTAAGAGGCAGTTGGAACTTCCTATTAAGGGTCTTCAAAATAAATTAAATTGTTCCGTAACAGAAGCTTTACAGGATGCCATAAAAGAAGATATTGCAAATAAGAATGGTGTTGACTTGAATACAAAGGTAAGTTGTTTTGACTTAGGTATCGAACTTATTTCCTGCTATTCTGCTATTCCTCAACTGGTAAAGGACGGTACAAAAGGTGTTAGCAATATAAAGATGAATACATCAAAATTCTGTGGATTCTGCGGTAAACAGATAGACGGTGCTGCATGGTGTGGCTTCTGTGGCAAGAAACAAATCAGATAATCTGGAGACTGTATGAAAACTTGTTCTTGTGGATGGAGTACAGATAATGAAGATATTAAGTTTTGTCAAGAATGCGGAAAACCTTTTAGTACTCAAAATACTTTGACAATAGAAGAAATAAACAGCATGAATGACAAACAGATTATGCAGGAGACATTGAAAAAACTCTGTGTAAACAAAGATGATGTGAAGAAATTGAAGCTAAGTCCTATTTTTATACAAATGTCTTATGACAATTTAATGTATGACTTGGCAGAATTCGGGGGATGGAAATTTCAAGAGCCTAAATTTGGAGCTTCATGGATACGCATCATTAATGAGCGAGGAACATGCATGGCATGGGGAAATAAACAGAAAATGATAAATGTTTGCAAGAATTATCTGATGAACAGTTAGAAATAGGAAGGTATAAGATATGAAGGTATGTTCTAAATGTGGATGGAGTACAGATAATGATGAAATTCGATTCTGCCAAGGTTGTGGTGAAGAACTTGTTGTAGAGAAAAATACTGTTTCAAATTCGTCAGATGAAAAATCTCATGCTGTTCAACTTGAAGATTTGGAGATGGATCATCTTGATAAATATGATGTTCTAACTTTAATTCTGACGAGAGATGAAATTCGAAAAGAATCTGTAAAAGAATTAATTGGAATGTATCTAAAGGTAAGACAGCATTTGGATGACTCTATGAATTTGGATCAAGCTACTGATAATTCAGAAATCCAATATGCTTTAGGTCTTTGCCATGAATACGGTTGGTGTGGAATAGAAAAGGATGAAAAAGAAGCCTTTTATCATTATAGAAATGCAGTTGAACAAGGTAATGCATTGGCAATGAATAAACTTGGAGACTGTTATTTAAAAGGTATAGGAGCAGATAAAAATGATTCAATGGCTGCTCAGTGGTATAGAAAGGCTTCTGAAAGTAATGATGCAAAAGTAAAAGGAGTCGCTTTTTATAAACTTGGATCAATCAAGAGGTCATGCGTAAACTTAAAAAATCTTGCTCTATTGAGTGTTTTTGTAGGACTAAAAGCAAGGAACGCCATGAAAGATATGGTGAAGGAATCTTTTTTTTATTTTAAGATGTCTGCCGAATTAGGAAATGATTTAGGAATGTGTCAACTTGGAAAGTGTTATAAGTTCGGTATTGGATGTTCTAAAGATAAAGGTGAAGCTGTGTTTTGGTTCAAAAAAGCTTCAGAACTTGGTAACGAAGAAGCAAAAGAGGCTCTAAAAGATTTGTAATGATGCTCTGTGAATAAAGGTAATCCATACAGTCTTATGATTGTATTGGTTAAAAAAAATGATTTTAAATTATTAATAAGGATTTTCTTGAAGTGAGGGATGATATAAAAGAACAGGAGTATGAAATGAATAATGAAGTAAAAATGATTCGAAATTTTATTCCAGTAGGACAAGGTGCTTTTTATAGAGAAACTTTTTATGTTCCTGAAAATCAAGATGATAGTTGTGATAAAATTAATATTGTGTATGATTGTGGATCAACTTCAAAGACTTTGATAAATAAGAGGATTGAAAGTACTTTTGAAAAGGGTGATGTAATTGAGGCTTTGTTTATTTCTCACTTTCATGAAGATCATGTTAATGGTATTCCTAAGTTAATGGAACGATGTGTTGTTAAGAAAATTTTTCTTCCATATATAACAGAAAAGAATAGGAAAATCCTTTTGACATTTCTTCTAAAAATAACAGATAGCAAAAAGCAAAATAAAACATATGCTTATTCTTTTTTATCAGATTTATCTAATATAAAGGCTCTTTCTAGGTATGATAATCTAGATACAAAAATATATTTGGTTTATGCAAATTCTGATTTAAAAGAATTTGAAAATTGGAAAAATGATGCATGGGCAAGAAATGCAGATGATGTAATAGAATCTGGAACTGAGATACATCTAATTGATCCTAAAAATGATTCTGATGAAAAGGAAAAAAGTTTAATTCTTTTGGATAATAGTAATTTTAATGATGCTTTGATAAATGGATGGAAATATATTCCATATAATATGGAACACACAAAGGAGAAAATTGAAGAATTTGAAAAAAGAATTAAGCAAGATTTTCCAGAAGTTATATCGTTTGAAGATTCGCCAGAATTGCTTAATGATATAAAAAAAATCCAAAAACTGAAAAAATGTTATGATATTCTAGGTGATGTAAATACAAATTCTATGCTTGTTTTATCTACAAAGGACAATATCTCTATTGGAGTTGATTTGGCTGAACTGAAAATATCTGAAGTTCATCCAGGTTGCTTATATATGGGAGATTTTGACTGTAATGGTAAATATACAGATGTCGAAAATGCTTATGGCAACTATTTAAAATCTGTTTGCATTATTCAAATTCCACATCATGGCTCGAAAATAAACTATGATTCTAAAATAGCAACTTCTAAGGAAGCTGTTTTTTACATAATATCTGTTGGATCTACTAATAAGTATAAACATCCAAGTTTTTCAGTAATTGATGATTTACTGTTAAAGAAAGATTGTATGGTCTTTACTGTAACTGAAAAGATGGATAGTGGAGTATTTTTTTTAATAACATATCATTTTTGCAAAGTTAATAAACTTAAAGTTTGTAATGGTATATGTAAAAAAAAATGAGTTCTTGAAAAATTTTCCGTTTCATAGCTGTACACGAACCATTTCGTAATACGAAACAAACTGTGGACTAATACGAAATGAATCGTAAGCTGACACTCTACAAAATGTGGCATGATATGAAACGTTTTGTAACCTAATACGTTACAAGACGTAGCGTAATACGAAACTATTTATGGCTAGATACGAAATGAAATGTTGGTGATAAAAAAGGAGAGAATAGTATGAAAGTTTGTCCGAAATGCAATTATAAAGTTGAAAATGATGAAATGGAATTTTGTCCTGAATGTGGAGGAGAACTTGAAAATATTGCTGGAAAAGTTTCTAGAGTTTGTACTTCATGTGGAGAACCTTTACCACAAGGTATAAAATTCTGTCCAAGGTGTGGAGCAAAAATTGCTGAATCAATAAGGAATCTGGAAGAATTTAATCCAAGTAATTTGGAATCCTATGATTTAGAAACATTGATATGGGTACGGTTGGAAACCTTAGATGATAATTTGGAAAAGAATTTGGATTCATATATTATGAAGAATTATACTTTAACAGGAGTCTTACAAGAAGAAGAAAATAATCATAATGAAATTGTACAGCTTTATTTGGGAATATGTTATTTCCTTGGCATTGGAACAGATGCAAAAACAGAAAAGGCTCTTTATTGGTATAAAAAAGCTGCAGAATGTCAATGCCGGCGAGATTTTTCCTGAATTTGCCGGTTTCAGATTTCCGCTTTT
>CAMVHR010000044.1 GCA_947167345.1 uncultured Treponema sp. | reverse complement strand
TTAATACTTATGCCGATTCAAACTTCAATCCACAACTATTGACAATTTCTCAGAATCTTGGTTAAATAATTTATTTCATAAAAATGACGGATATTTTACACCCATAGTATTAGTTCCGTATAAAGAAAAGGGAACTGTCATAGACACAAAGAAAGAATTATCTTTAGCAAACGAACGAGTAAGTACTTTATCAATACTGACATATGCTGAAAATAATAAAACGACTTTTATAGATAGCTTTTTCCCTACAAAGATAGCTTATTCATTAATTAATTCAACAGAATATGAAAAGAAAATACATAAAAAATTAGATGGAATATTAGATTCTATTGATTACAATTCTATAGGAATAGATACACGAGAAGAGATTGAGATAAGAATTGAATTAGAAGATGATATAAAAAATATTTGGAACGAATTACTATTCTCGGAAGAAAAAAACAAAAAATACATAGATATGATAAAATGTAATCAAAAATCAGATAGAATTAATTTTGATGAACTAAAACAAAATACACTTACTTATCTTACGTATAAAACAATAAAAGTTTGTATTTATTACGATTTTTATAAAAATCTATTTTTAGGTTCTGATATAGTTTACAATTATTATTCTGACAAAAACAAATTTATCGAAATAATTAAGAAGTTAGTCAATGAATTTATTGAAAAGAATAATGTAAATTTCATGAATCTAAAGATAAAACAATGTATTACTTTTTTGGATAATTTAAATATTTATGTAAATGATAATTTATTTGTGGAACAGGAAGATTGTTATATTTTAGGTATTGAGAGTTTTATTAATTATTTCTGCTCTAATAATAAAATGTTAAATTATGATTATATTTTTAAGAATTTATTACCTTCATTCTTTTATAAAGAACTATATTTTTCTACTAGAAATAATGAAAAAAAATTAGAAAGAACACTCTCTTCATTAAGTAGCGGTGAAAGTCAATTATTTAATACGATAAGTTATGCAATTTATCATATGAAGAATGCTTCTTGTACTCAGAATGATAAGCAAAGAATAAAATATAAGAATATCAATTTAGTTTTTGATGAAGCTGAACTTTATTATCACCCTGAATATCAACGTACTTTTATTTCTGATTTACTTGGAATATTAAAACGAAGTAATTTAAGAAATAAGATCACATCCATAAATATTACTTTGATAACTCATTCTCCATTTATGCTTAGTGATATCCCAACTACAAATATAACCTATTTAAACGGAGGACATATTGACGATACAATTATAAATGAAACATTGGCTGCAAATATTTATGATTTATTAAAAAATCAATTTTTTATGGAATCTACTTATGGTGAAAATTCAAAAAAGATTATTCAAAACTTCATTAATGAATATCACTTGTATATAAAAACTGGAAAGATATCTAATAGAATGAGTTTTTACAAGAAGTTTATCCGAAATATTGGTGAATCATACTTAAGATCTTTATTAGATAATATGTATTTAAAAATGGAAGGAAAGGATTTTAAGGAGCGTCTTAGAGACGAATATGAAAAACAAATAAATGATTATCAACAAAAAATAAGGACTTTAGAAAATGAAACGAATTAATTATTTTGATGGATGTGAGTTCGTATATTTAAAGGAAATAAACCTTCTGTCAAATAATAGTATGTATACTAGAGATTTCCAGAAAATATCAAATAAATGGAAAGAATTTCTAGATATTAATGAATTGTTTTGTTTACCAGCAAATCCTATTAAACTTATAGTTGCTCCATATCAAAAACTTGTAAAATATTTTTTTTATTTTGAAGAATATATAAAAAAAACTTTTCCACTACATACGTTCACAGATAAAAAAAGTAAAACTTATATTGAATTAAAAAAAAATAAAGATAAATTTATTAAGAATATTCTTTCAATATTTAATTATGATATATATGTCAAAAAAGAAGATATAGTAAAGGGGAACATAGCATCTTATTCCAATCTTATTGCCTCATTCTTCCGAAATCATTCAGGAAGTAACGAATTCAATATTTATTCATGTTATTATTGTGAATCAGCATTTATCGGCACCTATAATGATAAGTCTGATAGAACTTTTGACATCGATCATTTTTTCCCAAAAGAACAATATCCAATTTTTGCATTGTCATTGTATAATTTTGTTCCTTCATGCCAAATATGTAATAGCAGAATAAAAGGAAGCAGTAATTTTCTGCATTTTTATAATTTAAATAATAAAGATCCTGTTTTATTTAAAATGTCACCAAGTTCTCCAAAATATGATTTCTATAAAAATGTGAAAATCCGAATCGAACCTGATATTATAGGCAAAACAAAAGACTGTCTAACTTATGGTGAAGATTTTTTTAAACATTCTGAGCTCTATAAAATTTCTTTTGATTGTGATAAAGATTATCAGAAAATAGTAAATGGTTTTAAATTACAAGAAAGGTATAATATGACAAGCATAAAGAATAAAGCCTTGTTTCTAGAAGATTTAAAAATTAGATATCCAATGAGTAAACTTATTTACATATGCAATTTGTTAAATGAAACAAGAATTTCAATTTCTCTTGATGAGATTTATAATTCAATATTCCATGATAATCAATACGTTGAATTATTAGAAAAAATGAAATTAGACATTTTACATTAAGTTGTATCTGAAAATTACGTATGAGAGCATATTAGGAAAAATAAAAAAATAAGGAGCGGAACAAATGCCAAACATTGGTGGAATTGTAAAAACATTGCAGAACATAATGCGAAAGGACCAGGGAGTTTCTGGTGACGCGCAGAGAATAGAGCAGCTGGGCTGGATGATTACGCTCAAAATCATCGATGACAAGGAAGCCGAAATGGAACTTATCAGCGATGATTATGTTTCTGTGATTCCGAGTGAGCTGCAGTGGAGAAACTGGGCGGCAGACAGTGAAGGCATGACCGGAGACGCGCTTAAGGATTTTGTTGATAATAAGCTTTTTCCCGGCTTGCAGAATCTGGAAGTTGTCGCAGACAAACTTTCTACCGGTAATAAGCGTGCTGTTTTGATTCGTGATATTTTTGCGGGCACTAACAACTACATGAAAAACGGAACTATAATCCGCCAGGTTGTGAACAAACTCAATGAAATTGATTTTAATGCCAGCGAAGACCGTCATATGTTCGGCGATATTTACGAAGGCCTTTTGCGTGATTTGCAGAGTGCTGGTAACTATGGTGAGTTTTATACTCCGCGCGCTGTTACAGAAATCATGACCGAGATTATTAATCCCCGACTTGGCGAAAAGGTGCTGGACCCGGCTTGTGGTACCGGTGGCTTTTTGACAAGTGCTATTGAGAATATCAGGGCGCAGGATGTACATTCTGTTGAAGATTTGAAGGTTCTTGAAGAAACAATTCGTGGTCAGGAGCTTAAGCCGCTTCCATTCATGCTTTGCGTTACAAACCTTATTCTGCATGATATTGAAGTTCCGAATGTGATGAATATGGACAGCCTGAACCGTGAGTATACAAGCATTGGCGCAAAAGAACGTGTTGATGTAATTCTTGCTAATCCACCTTTTGGTGCCAGCGTTTCTGATGGTGTGGAGACTAATTATCCTGCTGCATTCAGAACTACAGAAAGCGCAGATTTATTCTTGCTTTTAATGATTCGATATTTGCATGATGGTGGCCGAGCAGCGATTGTTTTGCCTGATGGTTCGTTAACTGGCGACGGTGTAAAGCAGAGAATCCGCGAAGAGTTTTTGACTCAGTGTAATGTGCACACAATTGTGCGTTTGCCTAACTCTGTTTTCCAGCCTTATGCCAGTGTTGCTACAAATCTCCTGTTTTTTACAAAGGGCGAGCCAACCCGCGAAATCTGGTATTGGGAACACAAGCTGCCGGAAGGGCAGAAATCTTATTCAAAAACAAAGCCAATTCAAAAGAGCGAGTTTGCTTCGTTGCTTGTGTGGTGGGGCAAACGTACTGAAAACGAACAGGCATGGAAAGTCCCTGTAGAAAAGATTGCCGAAAGTGGCTGGAATTTGGATATTAAAAATCCGTTTGTAAAGGAAGAGGAGGTTTCACATACAACTTCGGAACTGCTTGATATGCTTAGTGCATCCTTTAAGAAGAGTGATGCATTGATTTCAGAATTACGTAAGGAACTGCCACAATGAAAGACAAAAAAGGGGGATTATTATGTCTATTATAGCAGCTTTTATGGTTCCACATCCGCCGATGATTATCAGCGATGTTGGACGGGGAAGTGAAAAACAGATTGAAAAAACTATTAAGGCTTATGAAAAGGTTGCAGACGAAATTGCAGAACTAAAACCAGAAACTATTATTATCTCAAGTCCTCACAGTGTAATGTATTCTGATTATTTTCATATTTCTTCTGGGGTAAAGGCTACAGGCTCGTTTGCTGAATTTGGAGCACCTCAGGTTAAGTTTGATGTTGAATATGATGAAGAGCTTGTAAATCTGCTGGCTGATAAAGCGGAATCATCTAACTTTCCTGCTGGCACTCTTGGTGAAAAGAAAAAGGAACTTGACCACGGAACAATGGTTCCTCTCTGGTTCATCCTCAAAAAATATAAGGACTTTAAACTTGTTCGCACAGGACTTTCGGGCTATGATCTTTTAAAACATTATGAGTATGGAATGCTTATAAATGACGCTGTAGAATCGTTGGGACGAAAAGTTGTTTATGTAGCCAGTGGAGATTTGTCTCATAAGCTTAAGGATTATGGACCTTATGGTTTTGCAGAAGAAGGCCCTGTTTATGATTCCCGCATAATGGATGTGTGTGCGAATGCCCGCTTTGGAGAACTTTTTGACTTTGATGAAAGTTTTTGTGAAAAGGCTGCGGAGTGTGGTCATAAATCTTTTGTGATAATGGCGGGTGCTCTTGACGGTAAGGCTGTGCAGGCTACTCAATATTCACACGAGGATGTTACTGGTGTCGGTTACGGAATCTGTTCCTTTATTCCAAAAGGTAAGGATGAAACAAGACACTTTTTGAATGCCAAACTTAAGATTATAGAAGAAGAGTTGGAACAAAAACATCAGAAAGCTGACGCTTATGTGAAACTTGCCATAGAGTCCGCTGAATATTTTGTAAAAAACGGAGATGTCATGTCGTTGCCGGAATGGGTGCCAGATGAACTTTTGAATGTAAAGTCAGGGGCTTTTGTCTCAATTCATAAATTTGGAGCTTTGCGCGGTTGCATAGGAACTATTGCTTCTACCAAGAAAAATCTTGCCCTTGAGATAATTCAAAATGCAGTAAGTGCGGTTTCATCGGACCCTCGCTTTAAGCCTGTGACAGAAGATGAATTAAAGTATCTTGATATAAATGTTGATGTTCTGTCTGAGGCAGAAAGCATAAAATCCGAAGCCGAACTCGATGTAAAAAAGTATGGCGTAATTGTGCAGAGCGGATACAAAAGGGGGTTGCTGCTTCCAGACCTTGATGGTGTTGATACTGTTGAGCAGCAGGTCGCAATTGCAAAACGAAAAGGCGGAATTGCTTCCTATGAGAAAGTTGATTTGTTCCGTTTTGAAGTTGTTCGTCATTCTTAGGAAATCATCATGCCGATTTGTGACGTGTGCTTTAGGCATTGTAAAATAGAAGAAAATGCAATAGGCTTTTGCGGTGCCCGCACTTGCCGAAATGGTAAAATTGTTGCGGATAATTACGGAAAACTGACTGCCATTGCCCTCGATCCTATAGAGAAGAAGCCTCTTAAAATGTTCAGACCTAGGGCTAAGGTTTTGTCCATTGGCTCTTATGGGTGCAATCTTCGTTGCCCCTTCTGCCAGAACAGTAGCATTTCCTGGTCACGGGAAGCGTTTGAAGGTAAAGACAAGGCTGAATATTATTCACCTGAAGAAATTGTACAGAGTGCTTTACAATTACGTACTCATGGCAACATAGGTATTGCCTTTACTTACAATGAACCGCTTATAGGTTATGAATTTGTCCGTGATACGGCAAAATTGTCAAAGCTTGCTGGGATGGAAAATGTTCTTGTGACAAATGGAACTGCAACTTTTAAAATCCTAAATGAAATTGTACCTTACATCGATGCCATGAACATTGACCTTAAATCTTTTTCCGAAAGCTTTTATAAAGGTTTGCTCGATGGAGATTTTCAGATGGTAAGGAATTTTATTGAGGGAGCAGTTCAGTCCTGCCATGTTGAGCTTACCACTCTGATTATTCCTGATGAAAATGACAGTGAAAATGAAATGCAGGATCTGTCTGCTTGGGTTGCAAGTCTTGAAACTCGATACAGAAAAAAAATTCCACTGCACATCACAAGATTTTTCCCGATATTTAATCTTACAGACAAAGATCCTACTCCTGTCAGTACGATAATGAAGCTGGTGGAAACGGCAAAAGAAAATCTAGAATTTGTTTTTCCAGGAAATGTTTGAAATTATATATTGAGATGAAGTTAGATAAAACTTGAATAAGGAGAAAATGAATATGAAAATCAGAAAATCAACGGAACATGATTTTAGTCGGATTATGGAGATTTATGCTTTTGCACGTGAATTTATGAAAAACCATGGAAACCCGAATCAGTGGGGACCGACAAACTGGCCTCCAGAAGAGTTGATTCACAATGACATTAAAGATGGAAACAGTTATGTTTGTGTGAATGAGTCTGGGCATGTTATAGGTGTTTTTTATTATGTGCAGGGAAAAGATATAGAGCCTTCTTATAGAGATATTTCTGACTGCAAATGGTCTGGCAGTGATACTTATGGGGTTGTTCATCGTGTGGCAGGTGACGGTTCTGAAAAAGGTATAGGGGCTTTTTGCATAGAGTGGGCTTACAGGCAATGCGGAAATCTTCGCATAGATACTCATGGTGATAATATCGTCATGCAGAATCTTCTGAAAAAACTTGGGTTTAACCATTGCGGAACAATTTATGTGGAAGAGGACAATTTTCCTCGGCTTGCGTTTGAGAAATTTTAGAGGAATTTTAATCATGGAGGTGAAATCATGCTAAAGACAAATTATGGTGAAGTTTCAAAAGTTTATGATAAAAATAAAGGCAGAACAGATTTCCCAAAAGATGAAGAGATTGGAAATCTTTTGGAAAAGAAAGGAAATATCACGGTATTGGATTTAGCCTGTGGAACAGGAAATTATTTACTAAGTCAGCAGAAATACTATCAAGGCGAAAATATAAGATGGATTGGAATAGATTTGTCTCCAGACATGCTGAATATTGCAAAAAGCAAAAATCTGACAGCCGAGTTTATAAACAGCTCTGCAGAAAGCTTTAATTTAGAAGAAGAGTCCGTAGATTTAGTCGTATGTAATTTTGCATTTCATCATTTTGAAAATAAGCAGAAGAGCCTCAACAAAATATATGCAACATTAAAAAAGGGCGGAGTATTAAGATTCCGGAACATAGAACCGGAATGTATGAAAGAGTGGTGGGTTTATAAATACTGTCCTGAGACAAGTTATGAAGATATGTTCCGATTTTGGTCAAAAGACTTGATGATGTACGAGCTGAAAAAAAATAATTTTGTAAATATATCAGCCAAAAGAGAGTATTATGAAAAAAGCAAACCCATAGCAGAATTGGTAGAAAATTACAAAAGAAGAGATACCTCTCAGTTGGCAATGATAGGAGATGAATTCTATCAAAAAGGCATGAAGCGAGTAATGCAGGAAGTTAATCAGGGCGAAACAGAGTATAAAGACGTTGTAGCATTACTGGAAATACGCTGTGAGAAAAACTAAATGATTATAGACCCGACAGAATTCAAAGATATAATCCCTTTTTACAATGAGCTTTCTTCCTCCGAAAAATCCATGGTGGAACAAAACATTCAGCTTAAAAACTTGAATAAAGGCTCTGTTTTAGTAGATGGCTTTGGTTCCTGTCAGGGATTTATTTTTGTAAAAAGCGGGGAAATTGCTGCCTGCATGCTCAGCGAAGACGGACGCGAAGTTGAACTTTTTTCTTTAACAGCAGGTGAAATGTGCATTCTTTCGGCTTCCTGCATTTTTCTTCCTAAAACATTTCATGTTCAAATGACTGCAGAAAAACTTTCAGAGGTTTATATAATTCCTTCTACAATAGTTGCAAAACTGCGTGAACAAAACATGAAGGTAGAACTTTTTGCTTACAAAGCAATCACATCTCGCTTTGCGAATGTCATGAATGCAGTTGAAGAACTTTTTTTTGTGCCTGTAGAAAAGCGGCTTGCAAAAATGCTTTTAAAAAGAGCGAAAATGTCAAACGGCAAGGAAGGTGATTTAATTGTTAATATAACGCAGGAGGTTCTTGCAAAAAAACTGGGAACCGCCCGCGAAGTTGTTTCAAGAACTCTTTCTACATTTAAGGAACAGAAAATTCTAGAAGTAAAAAGAGGTCAAATTATAATTAAAAAACCTTCCGGGTTACAGTTATTTGCCCAAAATTGATATTGCATCTTTTGGACAGGCTTTGGCGCAGATGCCGCAACGCAAACAGTCGCTTTCTTTTATTACGCCATCCTTATATTTTGCCGGATGAAGTTGCATGGGGCAGACTCGGGCACATTTTCCGCAGGAAATACATTTTTCAGAAACAGAGAGCGGTTTAGGATGCTTTCTAAAATGTGCAATCAGTGCGGCGACACTGCCCATCGGGCAAAATGAACACCATGTGCGCTCAGTCCAGATAAAACTGAAAACAATTCCAACAAGAGTGGTGACTACAATCATTCTGTAAAATACAAAGCCGATTCCTGCAATGTTACCCCAGTTTTTTCTAATTCCCAAGGCAAACATAGTCATCATAAATGCAAAAACAGCAATTCTGAATGGAACGCTTTTTAACAAATGTGGAACAGCTCTCTTTGCAGAAAAACGTTTCATTACATGGTCAAAAAAGTTTCCGCGTGGGCAAAGGTTTCCGCACCAGAATCTGCCTGCAAAAAAGGAAATTGCAATCGGGCTGACCATGCATAGGATTGCTGCGAGTGCAAATCTAAAATCAAATAAACTTGCCACAATCATTGCAAGTAATACAACAAAAGAATATTTTTTCCAGAAATTAAAAAGAGCTTTCATGCTGTCTATTTTTACATGGGCAAAAAAAAATGTATGTGACAAAATCACACATAAGCAATTTTGCCACATACATTTATTTATATTCATTAAAAGTTTTTACTGTTTATTTTCGTCGTTCTTTCGGATTTCTACACGGCGGATTTTGCCGCTGATTGTCTTTGGCAGTTCGTCTACAAATTCTACAACACGTGGAATCTTGTATACTGCAAGGTTTTCTTTTGCAAAGGTCTTGATTTCTGTTTCAAGTTCCTTGCTTGCCTTGTAGTCTTTTGTAAGAACAATAGTTGCTTTTACAATCTGACCGCGTTTTGGATCTGAAATGCCTGTTACGGCACTTTCAAGTACTGCCGGGTGGCGTGCAAGGACACTTTCTACTTCAAACGGACTGATTCTAAAGCCCGTACTCTTTATGATGTCGTCATTACGTCCAACAAAGTGGATGTAGCCGTCTTCGTCAAAGTATGCCGTGTCACCTGTGTAGTAAAGCTTTCCGCCAAGAGCCTTTTCTGTCTGTTCTGGGTTTTTGTAGTATTCAGAGAAAAGACCGAAAGGCTTGCCGTTTTCCAGATGAATTACAATGTCACCCGTCTCGTTCGGTTTACAGGTGTTTCCGTTTTCATCAACAATGTCTATGTCATAACCAGGAGCTGGCTTGCCCATTGAACCTGGGCGTGGCTCTATGCCAACGAAAGTTCCGATAGAGCATGTTGTTTCTGTCTGACCATAGGCTTCGTGAAGTTTAAGGCCTGTCTTTTCGTAGAATTTGTTTGAAACTTCAGGATTTATTGCTTCTCCTGCTGTAACACAGTACTTCAGGTGTGAAAGGTCATATTTGCTTAAATCCTGATGGATAAGGAAACGGTATGCTGTTGCTGGGGCACAGAATGTTGCAACCTTGTACTGAGAGATGCGGCGGAGGAACAAATCTGGGGTAAATGCTAGCATGTCATAAGTAAATACTGTTGCACCGCTTATCCACTGACCATAAAGTTTGCCCCAGACTGCTTTTCCCCAGCCTGTTTCGGCAACACTAAGGTGAAGTTTATCATCCATTACATTCTGCCAGAACTTTGCTGTAACAATGTGTCCGAGTGGATATGTAAAGTTATGGGTTACCATTTTCGGATAGCCTGATGTACCGCTTGTAAAGTACATGAGCATCGGGTCTTCGTTGTGTGTAGCCTTTTCGCCCTGTGGACGTGGAAAGTCAGCCTCGCAAGCTTCGATTTCCTTGTGGAAATTCAACCAGCCCTTGCGTTCTTCTGTAACGCTTACAAGAGCCTCTACCGTTGGCGATTTTGGCATGGCTTCTTCAATCTGTTCCAGAACACGCTTGTCATCAAAAGAAATAATCATCTTTACGCCAGCCGTGTTGGTGCGGTAAATAATGTCGTCTGCCTTAAGCTGTGTTGTTGCAGGTACTACAACGGCTCCTATTCTGTGCAATGCAAGGATAATCCACCAGAATTCATAGCGGCGGCGGAGCATGAGCATGACAACATCACCTTTTTTAATGCCGTGATTTGTAAGGAAAACAGCCGCCTTTTTAGAATAGTCTGACATGTCTTTGAATGTAAAGATGTGCTCTTCGTCATCATCATTGCACCAGACCATTGCTTTTTTTTCTGGAGCTTCACTTGCATAGCGGTCTACAATATCATAAGTGAAGTTGAAATTTTCAGGTATCTTTATCTTAAAGCTTTTCTTCAAGTCTTCGTAAGCCAGACCCTCTTGGTAATTCTCAATATAGTCTGCAAGGTAATTCACAGTAATACTCCTGTTTTCGGTGTTTTTCTATTGTATAGATTATGACACAAAATGAAAAGGATTGTTGCAAAAATATTAAGGGAACTAATTGGAATTAATTTCGAAAAAGCGTTCCTGAAGCTTTGTTTTCAATGCAAAAGTTTTACGCCTTGCGATAGGCAGTGTTAGTTTGCTCTTCATGGTGCATATTGTGAATGTATCATCAACTGATTCAACCCAGTCAAGATTTATTATGATGCCTCTGTTCAGTACAAAAAAGCGCGAGTCCTGCAAAAGCTGCTCTTCTGTCTCTGAAAAGTTCATGCGGAATCTAAGTTCTTGCTTTATAAAGATTTTTATGTAATTCATGTCTGAAATTACATATTGAATTTCTGAATACGGAAAACTGTACGCCTGTTTGTGTGCAATTAAGGTAAGGCACGGCTGTTCTTTTTGAGGACTCAGCCTTTTTATATCATTTAAAACCCTTATGATTACAGATTCCTTTACGGGCTTTTCTATGTAGTCAAATGCATGTACGGAGAATGCGCCTTTTCTGTGTTCGGGGCTTGCTGTAAGGAAAATAATGTATGTCTGCGGATTATTGATTCTGAAAGTGTTTGCTGTTTCTATTCCATCCGCACCCTTCATAAAAATATCCATGAAAACAATGTCATATTTTTCACTTTCAGTTGAATCGAGAAAAGTCTGACCGTTATAAAATAAATTTAGACTTAAGTCGATGTCTAGTGTCCGTGCAGATTTTTGAATGAGGTTTTCTAATAACGTTCTGTCAACTTCGTTATCGTCAACAACGGCGATTCTCATGGTAATCATTGTTAGTCATTATAATAGAAGATTTATTCTTTTTCCATTGTTTTTTTTATTGAAAAAGGTTGAAATTTTACCGTTCATCCCAAAAATTCGACATTTATCCCAGTTTTGTTGTAATTATTGAAAAGCGTTGTATAATATATGACATGAAGAAAGTATTTGTATTTGCCGGATGCTTCTTTCTGTTAGTATTTGCCGGCATATTTTTCATTAATTTCTACGAAGACTCTTTTGAGCATGCCTATGATAACGCAAAAATCGGCATAATACTTAACGATACCATTACTGACCGCAGCTACAGTCAAGCTCATTACGACGGCTTAAAAGCTGCTTTGTCAACTTTTAAGAATGCTAGTCTTGTCTGTAAGGAAAACGTAGCTTCTGGTGCTCACTTTATAACTGCAGTTGATGAACTTGTTGCTTCCGGCTGCCGCATAATCGTAGCAAATTCGTATAACTATACGGCAGATGTATATCAGGTTGCAGACAAATATCCTTACGTATATTTTTTTCATGCCTCAGGTCTTGGTAAGCGCTCTAATCTTACGACTTTTTTTGGCAGAATGTATCAGGTACGTTATTTGACAGGTATTGTTGCCGGAATGCAGACAAAAACCAATAAAATCGGCTATGTAGCGGCATTCCCTATCGATGAGGTAAACAGAGGCATAAATGCCTTTACTCTCGGCGTGCGGCTCGTAAACCCTGATGCGGAAGTTTTTGTAGAGTGGTCAGGTTCTTGGCTTGATGAAGAAAGCAACCGCACAGCGGCATTAAAGCTTATTTTTGAGCAGAATGTTGATGTAATGACAATGCACACAGACACCCTTATTCCTCTTGAAGAAGCCGATAAAAATGATGTCTGGGTGGTGGGATACAATTTTGACAATGAAAATATGTTCCCTGCAACGTATCTGACTGGTGCCGTATGGAACTGGAAGGAATTCTACAGGACTAAAATCGTGGAGTGCATGGGCGGAAAGCTTCGCGGAGGGCATTTCTGGAATGGTATTGAAAAAAATATCATAACCTTGACGCCCCTTACTGATAATGTGCAGAACAAAGACAAGGTGCAGTATCTGGTAACCAGGGAACAGAAAAAGATGTCCGTAAACAATAGTGACATATTTTTCGGGCCAATCTATGACAATAAAGGCGTTTTGCGCGTGCCAGAAGGCTGCTGCCTGACGGATTATGCAATCCTTAATGATTTCAAATGGTATGTACAGGGAGTTAGAATTGGTGATTTTTAATAAGCTGACAACAAAACTAAAACCTATGATTACCCTGTCTTTTTTGGGCATGATAGTCATTATGATCTGTCTGTTCATGAACTACAGGCTTCGTATTTTATTTGATAAAATTGTTGAGTATCAGGTGAAGGAAAATTCAATTTCCCTTGCCGATTTGTTTTCCGAAAAGCTTAAAGCTGAGTTTGATGAGCTTAAGCATATCGTTTCAATGATTGAAGATGGAAAAGACTGCAATTTTGTATGGGAATTTCAGCAGGCTAACAATGACAACAATGTGGAATTGGGAATTTTTAATGTCGCTGACAGCATGTATCTTTCGGCTGAGATTTTAAACTCCTTCCGCGGATGGGATTCTGTCGGGTACAACAATGCCTATGGGCTGACTTTTTCAGTACCTGTTCATAAAGGCTCTTATGTAAGCAGCGTATTGTACAGAAAATATTCGATATCAAAATTGAACGAAAATTTTTCACTAAAATGCTATGGCGGTAACGGCATTGCCTGTGTCATCAAAAGTGATGGCGAAATGGTGATTCCTTTTAAAAACTATAATAATCCTTTGATTGATATATATTACAGCGGGGAAATAAATAAGGCTCTGGTTTCTTTGAGGGACAAAATGGTTTTGTCTACTTCAGCGGCTGTTCATTTCAGATATTTAAACCGAGGTTATTATCTTTTTGAATCTGAAATACTTGACTCTGATTTTCGCATTCTTGGTCTTGTAGAAGAAAATGTTGTTCATAAGGGATTCAATATTCTGCAGTGTGTCTTGATGTGGGTGTTCGGACTGCTTTTTATTTTTATTACGGTTGGTTGCGTCTTTTTAATGCAGACCGAAGAAAAAACTATGCTTGCAACAAACGAGAAACAGGCTGCCATTGCAGAAAGTCATGCAAAGGGGTCTTTCCTTGCAAGCATGTCGCATGAAATTCGTACTCCGCTCAATTCAATTCTCGGAATGAATGATATTGTACTGAGGGAGTCTTCTGAAAAGAATATTAAGGAATATGCCGCACAAATAAAGAAATCTTCTGAAACCCTGCTTTCAATAATAAATGACGTAATGGATTTTTCTAAAATTGAGTCCGGAAAGCTTGAAATCAGAAATTCTCCGTATCATCTTCTTGCATTAATAAATGACGTAACGATGATGATGAGTGAAAAGGTAAAGCAGAAAAACCTTGTCTTTAAGACAGATGTTGACTATGAGCTGCCGGACGAGCTTTTGGGGGACGAAATCCGTGTAAAGCAGATACTCATAAACCTTTTGAACAATGCCATAAAATATACGGAACGCGGTACTGTGCAGCTGCGTATTTTTGGGGAGAAAGAATTTGACGAGCTGCATCTGCATCTTGTAGTACATGATACAGGCATTGGCATTGAAAAAGAAAACATTCCGTTCCTGTTTAATAGCTTTGCACGTGCAGATGAAGAGCGCAATAAATATATAGAAGGTACGGGGCTTGGACTTGCCATTGTAAAGCAGGTAGTTGACCTTATGGATGGTGAAATTTTTGTACGCAGCGTGTACGGAGTTGGGTCTGAATTTGAAGCCGTGATACCACAGAAGGTTATTGGTAGCAAAAAACTTAGCGAAAGCGGTTCTGTAAAGTACGTTACCGCAGAAAATGACTTGCACTTTATAGCCCCAGAAGCTCATGTTGTTGTTGTTGTTGATAACGAAGTAAACCTTCTTGTTGCAGACAAGCTGCTTGCAACAATGAAAATTCAGACGCACTGCTTTAATGACCCTCTTGCTGCCATGGGATTCTTAAAGGCTCAGAAAGTGGACATAATGCTTTTTGACGATATAATGCCAGGAATGAACGGAGTTGAGCTTTTAAAGAAGGTAAAAGAAGATGATTCCGTAAATGCCCATACAGCATCGGTTGCGCTTACCGCAAATGCAATGGCAGGAAGTCGTGAAAAATATCTTAATGCAGGATTTGATTCTTATATAAGCAAGCCTGTTTCGCTACAGTCATTGAAGCAGAACATTCACGAACTCTTGCCGGAACGTCTGATACAGGATGCACCTCTGGAAACTTTTGCTGTACAGGAGCAAGCGGATACAGGTGAAAAGGTTATAGATGAAAAACTAGGACTTACCTACTGTGCAGGCTCAATGGACATTCTGCGTACAATCATTGCGAAGTTCATAGATGTTGCGTCTGCAAAAAAACAGCGCATTACAGATGCCATGGAGACAAGAGACTGGAATGAAATGCTTATAGAAGTTCATGCCCTTAAGTCGTCAGCCATGAGCATAGGGGCAAGAAAGCTTTCTGAAGAAGCAAAGGATATGGAACTTGTTTTAAAAGAAATAGTAAATGATTTAAATGTCGATAATAATATAAGTTATGTTGAAAATAATATTGGACCTATTATTTCTTTATACGACAATGTAGTTGACGAAGCTGGGAAGATTTGATGTCAGAAATTTATTTTGAAATAACTGCAACTCTGTTTAATCTCGTATTGCTAGTCATGGTTTTTACTGACAAGTCGCAAAGCAATTTCAGCAGAAAGTGTTTTAAATTTAATGTTGCAAATATTTTTGCCGCAAACATAATAGAAATTCTTACCGTTGTAATGTCGGCTCTTCCCTTTTTGCCGTATACAAAACTTGTAATGCACAGCATTGATTTTGCGTGCAATGCCTCTGTTGCTTTTCTGTTCGGTCTTTATGTCTGTACCTATGCAAGCAAGACTCCTACAAAAAGCGTATTCTGGAATCTGCTTATCATTTTTTTTATCTTTGATCTGCTTCTTATAGGACTTAACTTCTTTTATCCGTTTATTATGGGTGTTATGGAGGACGGCACATATTATCATGGTCCGCTTTATATTCTTGTAGGGTTCTGTGCTCCAGCTCTTTTACTGCTACTTTCATTTATTGTATACTTAAGCTGCATGAAACGCATGAACAAGCGGCGCAATTTTGCCATGCAGATGTCGTTTCTTGTGGTGATTGCAGGTGGCGTCCTGCAGGGAATTTCCAGGGGAGACATACTTGTATGCCTTCCTTTGGCATCCATGGGCATGTACATCATTTATTTTTCAATGGAATCGCCTGATTATCAGCGCCTTTTGTTTACGCTTGAGGAACTAAAAGTCTCGCGCGAAAACGAAATGCTTGCAAACAGCGTAAAAGACGAATTCCTCATGAATATGTCCCATGAGCTTCGCACTCCTATTCAAGCAGTATTGGGGTACAGTGACCTTATCTTAAAAGATGAATACGATTTGACTCTTAAGCATTATGCAAAATGTGCCAATGAGTCCGGGCAGACTCTCCTTTCAATGGTAGAAAACATTCAGGACTTTTCTTCAATCCTTGATGAAAAGCTTGCCATTGAATATGAACCATATAGTGTGGTTGCACTACTGGAAGGCATGATTCTGTATGCACAGGAGCTGACTAAGCGCAAGGGGCTGAAGCTTTACCTTCATCTTGATGAAAATCTTCCGTCCAGGCTTATTGGAGACGGAAAACATATTGAGCAGATTATACGGAACCTGCTTTCTAATGCTGCAAAGTATACGAAAGAAGGCTTTAACGATTTTACTGTTTCATGGAAAAAGAAAGAAGGTCCTCATGGAGTGCTCAAAGTATCTGTCGCTGACAGCGGAATTGGAATGCGTCCGGCGGACGTAATGCGTGTAGAAGAAGCCTTTGTTCGTTTTGACATGCATAATACGCGCAACATTTCTGGTCTCGGTCTTGGAATGGCACTTGTTTCGCGCTTGTTGAAGATGATGAATTCAAGCATTTCCATACAGAGCGAAGTAGGGCTTGGAAGTAATTTTTCGTTTGAGCTTGATCAGGATGTTGATGACATTACTCCTGTCGGAAAGATTGTAGTGAACCATAATCTTGAAGAAAATGAAAATTCTAGCTACGAGCTTTTGCAGTTTACACAGGACACAAGGGCTCTTGTTGTTGATGACAACGAAATGAATATGGAACTTGTTTCAGAGCTGTTGAAGAGGTTCGGACTAAAAACTGTTACTGCTTTGAGCGGAAACAAGGCTATTGAAATCCTACGCCACGAAAAGTTTGACATTGTGTTTATGGATTACATGATGCCGGTTCTTACTGGAGGAGAAACGCTAAAAGTCATTCAGAAGGAAAACCTGTGTCCTGCAACCCCTATTGTCGTTCTGACCGCCAATGCCGTAGAAGGTGTGAAAGGCGAGTATCTTGCAGAAGGATTCAGCGCATACATGACAAAGCCTGTCGAGATGGACAAGCTTAAGTCTGTACTGCAAAGATTTTTGCCACATAAGGCCGTCCGCCTTTCAATTGAAATTGTAGACGAACGCCGATAGCTTTATTTTTTGATCTATTTTTCTTTGTGCCTTTTGTCCAGCTCGTTGTAGACATCCTGCCACGTAACGCCCTCTTTATACATGAGTACGCTGATAAAGTACAGCACGTCTGCAGCTTCCCAGATTACGTCTTCTTTTGATTCTGCTTCTGTAAGTTCTTCGGCTTCTTCCAGAACCTTTTCACGCACTCTCTTGTCGTTCAATGTTGCAGTATAGCTGCCCGGCTTTGGATTGGCAAAGCGGTCTTTTATTGTAGCGTAAAGGCGTTCCATGGAACTTTTTTCATCAGGTTCGCTTCCGAAGCAAGTCCAGCTGCCTGTGTGGCATGTGCCTCCATTAGGTATTACAGTTGCAAGAACCGTGTCTCTGTCACAGTCAGCCCTGACTTTTACCAGTTCAAGGTAATGGCCGCTTGTTTCGCCCTTTGTCCAAAGGGTGTCGCGTGTTCGGCTGTGGAAGGTGAGCTTGCCGGTTTCAAAAGTCTTTTTGAAAGCTGCTTTTGTTGCGTATCCCATCATCAGAACTTCACCTGCGGGGCTTTGTGCTATTACAGGCATCATTCCGTAGGTCTTTTTCCAGTCAAGGCACTCAATAAAGCTTTCGTCAAGCTTTACAACTCCTGTGTATAGTGCCATGCCCAGCTGTACGTCACAACCCATTTCTTCGAGCGTGCAGATTTCTTCCTGTGAGTTGACGCCTCCAGCTGCAACAACACGGCATTTTACAGACTCTCTGAGTGCGCGCACCATGTTAAGGTTTGTTCCCTGCATGCAGCCTTCCTTTTCAACGCACGTAAACAAAAGTTCGCTTGCGTATTTTTCGGCTTCCTTTGCACCTTCTATCATTGATATGTTTGCTGTTTCGGCCCAACCTTTTACGGCAATCTGTCCGTTGATTGCGTCAACAGAAATGATTACGCGCTGTCTGCCTATGGCTTTGCACAGTTCTTCAAGGAACTCTGTGTTCAAAATCGGATCGTCATTGCTCTTTCTGTCTGTGTTCCAGGCGGCGGAGCCGATTATTACTTTTTCTGCGCCAAGGGAAATGAGTTCCCTTGCTTTTTTTACTGTTCTGATTCCTCCGCCTACGCGGATATTGCCTTTTCTAAGGAGTGATTTCAGCAGTTCTGTATTTTTTGTATTTCCTTTTTCATCGGTATTGCGCATTGCTGCATCAAGGTCAATGACGGCTACTTCTCCATATCTGTTGAATTCTGCAATAAGATTGTCTGCATCATCACGCTGAAGGACTAAATCTTTTCCGTTTTTAAGCTGGACTACGTGTCCGTCCTTTAAATCTATAGAAGATATTACCATAATATTCAGTTTATCAAAAATGCAATTAGCGTGCAACAGTCTGCCTTGTGCAAACTCTATCTGCCAGATTTTTATTGTGTGTAATTGCCAGAATGCCAATATTGTTCTGCTTTGCGTAATCCAGAATTACCTGCCATATCTGAGCCTGTGTAATTACATCCAGCATGGTACTGATTTCATCTGCAATAATGAATTTAGTTTCCTTGCGTAATGCCCTGTATACATTAAACCTTTGGTTTTCTCCACCAGAAAGTTCCTGTGGAAAGCGGTCTAGAAAAATGTCCTTTATGCCCAGTTCCGTACAAAGTTCTTTATCTATGTCTCCCACTTCTTCCAAAATCTGCTTCATTCTCCATTTTGGGTTTAGAGCCAGTTCTGGGTGCTGGAAAATAAGCTGAACAGGATGATAACCTTTGTTTTTTACGCTTTCGCCATCAATTAAAACATTGCCCTTCTGTGCCTTTAGCTGGCCTGCAAGAATTTTTGCAATAGTGCTTTTGCCGTAGCCGCTGGGACCAATCAAGCCTACAACTTCTGTGCTTTCAATCTGTATGGAAAAATCGTTTATGAGCCAGGAAGATGCCCCTTTATATTTGAAAAAACAATTACGGGCTTCAAGAATCATTAGACAGCCTCCTTGCCGTTGATTGCTTTGAGGGTTTCTTCTGAATCTGAAATTTCTCCATTGTAAGTTTTACCCTTTTCAACATAAAACCCATTTTGCGGAAGTGCATGCCACAAAGCTCTGGAATAGGCGGATTTTAAAAGCTCCGGGTGCGAAACAAAGTTTTCTGTTTCTTCAACGCTTACAACCCGGCCATCACAGAAAACAGCAACCCTGTCTGCAATGCTGAATGCCAAATCAATGTCATGAGTAATCATTAAAACGGCACAACCGCTTTTTGCCATCTGTTTAAAAGATTTTAATGTTTCCTGCACAACAGATTCATGCATACCTGGAGTTGGTTCATCGGCAATGATGAGTTTTGCACCGCTTGTTATTGCCGTGCTGATTAAAACCCTGCGTGCCATGCCCCCAGAAAGTTCAAACGGATATTGAGTCCCAACTTTTTCTTCCAGCTGAAACTTTTTCAGGAGTATGTTTGCAAATCCCTTTCTTTTGTGTTTATAAAGAGGACTTTCAATCTGTACTCCAATTTGATAACGGTTATCAGATTATAGAATATACAAAAAAATATCAATAGAATTTGAGAATGATTTTCAAATTAATCTTGCTATATCAACTTCTGTCTGACTGCAACAATCTGGCTTTTTCAGTTATAGAAGCGGCGTATGTTTTTTAGGACTCTTGAAGATTTTAATAAATGTTGTTTTCCAGTTTTCATTGCAGTCATAACGTTTTTGCACATCCAGTCATTGGTGCGAGCACGTTCTCCTGCTTTTAAATACATTATGCCCTTCTTTTCATCTTTGTGAGTTCCCCAGCCGAACAGGTAGCAGCATCCAAGATAACCCAAATAGCCAACGTCATCCTTTACATGCTGTTGTTCAGCACGTGACAGATATCCGAATGCGTCTTTAAGGTTGCTGCCTACGTAAGCCCAGCCGTATATGAGCCACACACCATGATTTGCCATGGCAGGAGCGTAGCCCAGTTTTGCTGCACGCTCATTCCATTCATGTGCCAGACGGAGGCTGTTGTTGTTTGGGGAATGGTAAAAATAATATTCGGATATTTTCATCATGGCTTGTGGATTTCCGTTGTCAGCAAGCATCTTTGTTTCTGCAATGTTGGAGTAACGCTTTATCCATTTTCGTGCAGAACCATAGAAGCCTTTGTACCATGAATGGGCTGCCTGCTGCATCCAGAAAACACCTTCTTCAAAGTTATCATCCCTTAAAGCGTTTATTGCCCTGTCATATTTTTCTTTTGCAGTAATATGTTCTGACATTTTGCCCCTCTGTAGAATTTAGTATATTACACAGCTGTGACAGATTGTGAAATATATTTTTCACAGTGTCCCGACTTCTTATAAACTCCCATTAATAATGGAGTAAATGATAATCTGAAAATTGACAATAGAATTGAGAAAATTCTTGTCAATTATTCCCAAATATTTATCTCTGATTCTTATGGAGGTGTTTTATGGGAGCTGTATATATTATTTCTGAATATGGAAAACTTTCAAAGAGCGGAAGTCATCTTGTATTTATGGACAAAAACGGAAATTACAAACCTGTTTTGTTGTTCCAGACACGGTTGCTTGTTCTTGGCGGACATGTTTCCATTACTGGAGAAGCAATGAATGAGTTGTTTGAAAATAAAACACCTGTTCTGTTTATGGGAAAAAGCGGAAGGTTCAAGGCTTTTATACAGTACGATGATGCAAAGAACATGAATATAAGGCACATCCAGTGTCGCCTTATGGATAATGAAGAAAAGTCTCTTGCAATGGCAAAGGCTATTGTGAGTGGAAAAATAAGAAATCAGATTACATATATGCAGCGTATAGCCCGCAGAAAATGCCAGTCGGGTGAAGCCGATGATTCTATATGGCGGATAAAGGAACTTCTGAAACAGGTAGAACCTTGTGACAGCCTGAATGCTCTCAGGGGCATAGAAGGAATGTCGGCAAAGCTGTATTTTTCTGTACTTAAATATAATATCAGTCCTGAATGGGCGGAATTCCCATGCAGGAGCAAGCATCCTCCGAAAACGAATGTGAATGCGGTTTTAAGTTTTTTGTACTCGTTGCTTGAAGCCCGTGTTAGGTGTGCATTGGAAGGAGAGGGACTTGACTGTAAGACAGGAACATTGCACAGCGTTCACTACGGAAGAGATTCCCTTGTCTGTGACATAATGGAAGAATTCCGTTCGTGCATTGCAGATTCAGTGTGCTGCAGTGCTTTTAATTTGGGCATACTCAACTGTCAGGATTTCTGTTTGCCACAAGAAAATGGAGCAATCTACCTGAATGAAAGTGGCAGAAAAAAGATTATAAATGCCTTTGAGGATAAAATTAAGACTCGCATAAATTATTACTGTTTTGATGGAACTTATGAGCAGTTGATTTTTGAGCAGGCACATCTTTACCGTCTTGCTATAGAAAAAGGCTGTGTGTATGTACCTTTTACATGTAAGTGAGGAGGAAACTATGCCATATTACGTAATTGCATACGACATAAGTGATACTCGCAGACGCAACCGCTTTGTAAAGACTTTGAGTGACTATGCTTACAGGGCTCAGTATTCTGTATTTGAGATGAAAGCAACTCATGATGAGATGGAAAAAATTTTGCCAAAGCTGAAAATGTGGATAAAACCAGAGGAAGACAGTCTGCTGGTGTATGAGTTTACTGCAGAGGATTGGAAAAAACATATTCGTTTTGGAACGTGCGATTCTAAGGACAGTTATGTCACCAGGGACTTTTTGGTGCTGTAAGAGTTAAATCTGCTAATTTTTCTAATCCTCTTTCATGCTATAATATTCATAACTTCTGAAGCATACATGCTCAAACACATAGTACCGCTTTACAGTTTCTCCTTCTATTTCCTCTGTTTCCACACGCTTTGTTACGGCATAAAGAGGTACAAGGTGATGTTTGAGTGCATAGTCTGCAATCATGAATGTTGAGCCGGCTTCTCCCTGTACAATAAGAACGTCACCTTCGGCACTTTCAGAAAGCCATGATACGACATCTTTTATTATGCTTAAATCAAGTTCTGTGGTTGCCGGTATTTGTGACCATTTTGCAGAAAGCTCTTTTTCTGGATAGATTATTATTTTTGAGTTGTAACGTTCTTTGAGCTCTGTTTCCTGTTTTGGTGTAAGGGGATGATTCATAAGACAGTATGCTTTCTTCATTTAAATTTCCTCCACTTGCTAAACTTGCCTTTATATATAGAAGAGAGTTTGTTTTCTGGTAAATTGACAAAAAATGTTCTGCGAATTTAGGAAATTGTATTATAATATAGTTACAGAAAGTAAATCTTTGCGAAGGAGAGGATTGTACAATGATTTTAAGGCAAAAGGAGTCAATAGAAGCATTAGTTAATCCTAACCCTAATATTGATAAACATTATTTAATATTTACAATTAAAAATGTTGATTTTATTGGTCAACTTCGTGTTGGCTTAATTAAGCTGTTAAATAAACTGAATCCTAGTGATAATTTATATTATTCTCTAGAGTTGTCAAATTCAGATATACTAATTTCTATAAGATTTGATTTATCAAATAATTCTGAAATAAAGAAATTTACTAATGAATATCAAAAAAATAAATGGGAACCAATTACTTTTGCTATAGATGTCTTGAATAAACTTTCATCGTATTTAAATCAAAATAATATTAAATATGATGATATAAATTATCATCTGCATATAGATAAATGTAAGCGATCTGATTATGAATTAAAATTTCTGCAATCAATGATGGAACGTTATCCTAGAGATTATAACGAAAGATTGACTAGACCGTTAATAGAGTTGATTAAAGGGGGTGTACATTGCTACTAGAACGGAGAAAAGTTGCTGTCGAAACTTTTTGTCTAATTTGTAATTTGAGTTTTAAGCTGTTTACTGTCTCAAGTTCCTAATTTTTTTCAATTTATCATAAAGAATAATTTCTTCTTTGGTAGATTTTTGAATCTTTTTTTTGTAGAGTAGAGTCCAGTTTGTCTGCCCTAGAGAATAGTCCTTATCTATCTGTGGAAAGAATGAACGACAGAAATATTGTTTCCTTGTTTTGTCTTCCGAAAGAAATGTGAACACATTGCGGAAATTCACTTCGTTTTTCAGAAGAAAGTCAGACTTAATCGCAGAAAAGGCATGTGTTTGTGAGTTATACTTAAAAACGGTTTTATTTGAGTCAAAAATTGATTCTAAATATTCAAGGTATTCAATACGGTCTTTAATCTGAGGATAAAAATCTGATGACGAAATTTGAGCTTCTTTTATTTGCTTTTCCAAAATCAAATTAAAAAGCTTTTTTCTGTCACCATATAATAAAGTAGCTCTATCTGTTAAATATTGCAATCCAGCCAAATGATAAAATTGATACTCATCAAAGAAAACAGAAAATCTAACTTGCTTGCTTTTTCGCCCCAAAATGAACTGGTATTCTATATCAAGTAATTTCTCATAAGCTTTTGCAGATGTAAGAATATCACTCATTGTTCCTCTCAAAAAGAAAAAGCCCTGCGCCAATCGCAGAGCTTTCCATTATTCCATTTTCTTTCGGTCACAAGACCTACATTCGGCTTCTGGTATGCTTGGAGAACCATCGAAGACTATGCAAAGCACCGTCCACCGAATCCGACACTTTGCTTTAAATCGCCTAACAGACACTCTAGTTATCTGCCGCCTTGATTGGCAAGGACTTATCATATATAAATTATATCATAATTGGCAGAGTGTCAATGAATAAACTCATTTAATACAGGAAAGGCTGCTGAAACAGGTAGTCTTTTTTTATTTTTGCTACTAGAACGGTACACCGTTGCTTACTAGAACGAAAAAAAAGTTGCTGCCGAATATCTTGATACTGAAGAACTCCAGCAAGGGTATCTTGACCTTGTTGCAAAGAAAGGAACCCCAGAAGAACTTCTTAGTGCAATAAATACAATAGCACGTGCAAGGGGCATGGCTGCAACGGCAAGGGAAGCAGGAATAACAAGAGAAGGACTTTATAAGGCTCTTTCTCCAAACGGAAATCCTGCATTCATTACTGTATGCAATATACTTAAGGCTATAGGATATACGCTTACGCCCACAAAGATAGCTGCAAAATAAAAGGTTTTCGGTTTATGTTTGACAAATCTGCAATTTTCATTGCAAATGGGTGTATTTGGGTGTATAATAAAAATGCTAAAATTTTGCAATGTTTTTTGACATCATCTATATATTCAGTACTGAAAACTGAGCTGAATAAGAGTGAGGTGTGCGGAAACTTGTAATTTGTTGTATAGAATGGAGTTATAGATTGGAAAAGGATCTTGTGAAGGCATTGTTATGCTTATCATTAGGTGAATTTGGGGTGATGTGCGGAAATGCTGTTGTAAATGCTTGTAATTTAAGTATTTATAATAGGTGCCGTTAAAAAGAATAGACCTGATTAAAGGGATTAAGACCCTAGCTCGAAGAGCTTCAGCAACGGCTTCATCATTAGTTAAAAAGAATAGACCTGATTAAAGGGATTAAGACTTACACAATTCCCGATGGATTTTTACCTTACCATCACACGTTAAAAAGAATAGACCTGATTAAAGGGATTAAGACCATTCCCGCAATTATTTCAGCTGTTTGTGCGACATCGTCCGTTAAAAAGAATAGACCTGATTAAAGGGATTAAGACTTCTTGCATTACGACTTCCACGAAACAATTGTACCGTTAAAAAGAATAGACCTGATTAAAGGGATTAAGACGTATCTACGAATCTCTGGTGAAGATTCGTACTTTTCAGGTTAAAAAGAATAGACCTGATTAAAGGGATTAAGACAGCAGCCTCCGAATTCGCTGCGATATTTCACAGCGTTAGTTAAAAAGAATAGACCTGATTAAAGGGATTAAGACGTGGCAGGATTTCACCTTCTTTGGTGGTGATGGTTATGTCCGGTTAAAAAGAATAGACCTGATTAAAGGGATTAAGACCACATGCGGTCCGCAACCATCTGAATATCGGAACATTCGTTAAAAAGAATAGACCTGATTAAAGGGATTAAGACCGGTGGGTACCACCAAAGTGATACCAAGGGAGCTAGTGTTAAAAAGAATAGACCTGATTAAAGGGATTAAGACTTGTATCCCCTTCATAAATTCTGTTCCATGCTGTAATAAGTTAAAAAGAATAGACCTGATTAAAGGGATTAAGACATATGTATCTTTCCATACTCTGATCGCACCGAAATGCAGTTAAAAAGAATAGACCTGATTAAAGGGATTAAGACCTTCGATGCTGTCTCCCTCCACACTAACGTATGCATGTTAAAAAGAATAGACCTGATTAAAGGGATTAAGACTTCGACGATCTCGTCTTCCACTACTACGTATCCGTTTGCGTTAAAAAGAATAGACCTGATTAAAGGGATTAAGACAACAATTGTGGTCGTTTGACCACTCCGCCCAATCTAGTTAAAAAGAATAGACCTGATTAAAGGGATTAAGACCTCTACCATACCATTTCTTAAAGAACCTGGCATTCCAAATGTTAAAAAGAATAGACCTGATTAAAGGGATTAAGACTTACGTTGATGCGGTTCATTGGCACTCCGAGAACAGGTTAAAAAGAATAGACCTGATTAAAGGGATTAAGACTGTAGTCAGCATCCCAATCACCACCGTTCACACCATACAGTTAAAAAGAATAGACCTGATTAAAGGGATTAAGACACACGCAATCGATGTGTATAATTCCGTTGGCTGCTGGGTGTTAAAAAGAATAGACCTGATTAAAGGGATTAAGACTATTTCGCTGAACACCTTCTTTTTGAAGCCTTCGAGAGTTAAAAAGAATAGACCTGATTAAAGGGATTAAGACGTGAATTACGCTCATTGCTGGAAGTTTATTAGGGTCTGTTAAAAAGAATAGACCTGATTAAAGGGATTAAGACGCCAGCCGAACCAGTCTTTAGCTGTGCCACGTTCCAGTTAAAAAGAATAGACCTGATTAAAGGGATTAAGACTATTAAGCTTGTCGTAAAACTCGACAAACTTACCAAGTTAAAAAGAATAGACCTGATTAAAGGGATTAAGACTGGAACCTCCCTGACCAACAAGTCATTTCCGTATGGCGGTTAAAAAGAATAGACCTGCTTAAAGGGATTAAGACCAAGAATCTGGATCTTTAAAGATATTAGTGTCTTGACCGTTAAAAAGAATAGACCTGCTTAAAGGGATTAAGACGATGAAGTTGCTACCATCTTTGCGATGAGAGCAAGTTAAAAAGAATAGACCTGCTTAAAGGGATTAAGACTAGTCAAGATACATATGCATCTTGTTCATAGCATATGTGTTAAAAAGAATAGACCTGCTTAAAGGGATTTCACATTGCTACGCAATGTGGACGAGTTGCTGGGTAACTCGCATGTTTGACAGAGATGTAATGACCTGCTTAAAGGGATTGCACATCGCG
>CAMVHR010000043.1 GCA_947167345.1 uncultured Treponema sp. | reverse complement strand
TTTTCTGTTCCGTAGTAATAAGGCGTATATGAAGTTGAACTTACGATTTCCTGTAAAACATATTGTTCTGTAAGAGCTCCTTTAAATTCAACAAACAACAAATTTCCTTCAAGTATGGAACGTGCATCAAGATCTGCCATTGCACACAAAAGTCCCACATCAAGAACAAAAAGTTTATATGCAGAAAAATCACGATATGCAGAAAGCGGTAGATGAGGTTCATTCACACGACTTACTTTATGAATAAGACCAGAATCTAAAAGCCATTGAATTGCAAGTTCAAATTCACTACTCCTTGCACCTTTTTTTATATTTCCAAAAAAGAATTTTTTATTTTCTTTTGCAAGCTGAATTGGAATTGAATCCCAAACCATATTAATTCTTGGAAGTTCTCCATTTCCTGCATGCTTACCAAAATCTCCACGATATTGCAGAATTATGTTTTTTTGAATAGAGCGGACTTCATTGTAATCAGAATGAAGAGCAAAATTTTTCACAACTTCAGGCATTCCACCAACATAATAATAATTCTTAAGATGATATATGTATTTTTCTGCAAACCCGTCAATCAATCTAAAATCTTTTGTAAGAAGAGCATCTGCTAAAGGTTTTTCGTTCATTGCATAAAGGTATTCTCTAAACGAAAGTGGATGAAGATTTAAAAGGTCAACTTTCCCCACTGGATAAGACACGCCTTCATGTAACGCAACTCCTAAAAGAGAACCTGCAACCATTATATGATAGTCAGATGCATCCTCGCAAAAATATTTTAGCGACTCAAATGCCTTTGGAGCATTCTGAATTTCATCAAATATTATAAGAGTTTCCGCTGGTTCAATAGAAAAACCAACTTCAATATTAAGATAAGAAAGAATGCGTTTTATGTCATAGTCCGAATCAAAAACGCTTTTCATCGCATTGTTATTATAAAAGGAAATATACGCTACATTTTTATAAAATTTTCTTCCAAATTCCTGCATCAGCCAAGTTTTACCAACCTGACGTGCTCCCATCAAAACAAGAGGCTTTCTGGAAGGATTTTCTTTCCATTTTTTCAATTCCTGAATTGCAAAACGTTCCATTTTCACTATAATAACATTTTTTCGGGCCTAGAGCAACCAAATTTCTACATTTTTTCGGGGCTAAATTACGAGTAAAACCACATTTTTTCGGGCCTAAAGCAACATTGACAAAAGATTTTTATGGGATAAAATATAACTAGACTTTGGATTATCCCACGATATAAAAGGTGTAAAATGGATTTTGTTAACCGACATGCAGAAGCTACAATAAAAAGACTTACAAATTCTTATCCTTCTGTTCTAGTAACAGGTGCAAGGCAGACCGGTAAAACAACCCTCTTGCGAAAAGTAACTGACATCCAAGGAATCCCTTATATTACTTTTGATGACCCTATGGAAGAAACCTCTGCTAAAACAGACCCAAGAACTTTTATTGAACTGCACCCGGAACCTTGCATGTTTGATGAAATTCAATATGTTCCAGATTTATTCCGCTATCTGAAAATTGAAATAGATAAGAACCGTCATAAAGGAATGTACTTTCTTACTGGAAGCCAGCAATTTACTCTTATGGAAAAAGCAACAGAAAGCCTTTCTGGAAGAATAGGCATTGTTCAGCTTTATCCCCTTTCTGCAAGGGAAATAAGAGGAGACGAGTTTTGTGAAAATTTTATTCCAACGAAAGATTTTATTCTTCAAAGAAACAAGTCTCTGTCTAAGATTAAATATTCTACAAAAGATACTTGGAACAGAATTTTTCTTGGAGGCTATCCAGAGGTAATAAAAGGAAATGTTACACCCAAAGATTTTTATGCAAACTATCTAAAAACATATATAGAACGCGACATACGAAAACTTACCCAAGTTGCAGATGAGTCTCAGTTCATACAATTTATAACTGTTGTTGCGGCCCGAACCAGTCAGCTTGTAAATTATCAGGACATGGCAAAGGAATGTGGCATAAGTGAAGTAACTGCAAAAAAATGGCTGTCGCTTCTTATTATCAGTGGACTTGTCTATATTCTTAAACCTTATGCTACTAATGTTGAAAAACGTGTTGTAAAAACACCTAAGTTCTATTTTATGGATACAGGTCTTGCAGCTTACTTAACACGATGGACAAATCCAGATGTCATGAAAACTGGTGCAATGGCTGGTGCTTTTTTTGAAACTTATGTAGTCAGTGAAATTATTAAATCCTTTGCAAACAATGGTGAAGAAGCTCCTGTATATTTTTACCGAGACAAAGACAAAGTTGAAATAGATTTACTGATTGAAGAAAACAATATTCTTTACCCTTTGGAGATAAAAAAAACAGCGACTCCAAATGCCGAGGATGCCAAGAATTTATACATAACCAGCCGACTAAAAAATGTATCAATTGGACAAAATGTAATTATTTGTAATACGGACAAAGTAATCTCAGTTCAAAAAGGAGAAGTTTCGGCACTGGCAATTCCAGTAGAGTTTTTATAATCAGAATTTTGCTGTTGCTTCTTTACTGTATTTTTGACAGTGCTTTATCATTTATACACAAAATCTAATTTATCTGACTTTTTTCAAGTGGATTCTAGATTTGATTCTAATTGTTCTGTCGGGTGATGGATTCCATAAGCTGAAGAAAGGCGGTCTTGTCTGTATCTGATAAGCGTTTGAGAAGCATGATTATTCTTGCATCTTCTGAAGAAAATCCTTTTTCCATAAAAGAATCTGCACCCAAAACAAGAAATTCCACGGTTGTGTTTAGGGCAGAAGCAATCTTACAGGCGTAATCTGCAGGAGGCATGGAAGCACGTGTATTCAGATAATTTTCCAGAGAGCGTTTTGAAATGCCTGTTTTGTACGCAAGCTCTTTTAGCGTCATCCCCTCATATTCAAGAAGTTCCTTTAGATTCTCTTTGAACGTACTGCCCATGTGTACATCATACTTCAATCTGCGTGTTCTTTCGTTAACAACACGCAAAGAAGGTTGTAAAATAATATTCATGCAGAATATATCCCCGAAAATGTCACATTTGGGATGTATATTTGAATTTAGATTGATCTTGTTGTATTGGTAGGAGGAAATTTTTTATGGAAGAAGATATAGATGACAATGATGATATAGAAAATGCAGTTGTACCGTATTCATCATCTGGAAATGAAACCTATGGTTCTCAGATCGAAAATACTTCTCAAAATCTAAGGGAAGTGTTTGCCAGTAGAGAAAGACTTGCACAATATACTGGTTCTGTTGCAAGGGAAATAACTAATAAGATTGCTGAACACCGTAGGCATATAGCAGAGTTAAAACACGAACTTGACGTTATGGACAGTGAGCGTATGACTGCAGCTCAAAATTTTGCAATGGTAAAACCTGCCATCGAACATACACAGGAAGAAATAAAAGATTTACTACAAATGATGAAAACAATGGATTTAAACAATCTAAGTGAAAAAGCATTTCAAGCATATCAGACTCAGATGGCAATGATAGCTGGTTTACGTCAACAAATAATGGGATTTTATGAAAAAGTTTTAGGGTAAAACGAATTGGAGGATATAAATGGTAGACTATGCAAAACTTGTAGGAATTTTTAATGCCTTTGATAAAATGTCTGAACGAGTCATAGCAGATTGTGAACAGTTTATGGAATCTGCAACAGAAACTGGTGCTGCTATTGGAGGTGTGGCAGGGGCACTTCTTGGTGGAAATGACAGAAAAACAGCAGAGGATGTAGCTACAGTAGGAACTCTTTTGGGAGCTGGGGTTGGTGCTCTTGTAGGATTGGGAAATAAAGCAATAAAATACAGTTCTACAAAGAATGAACTTATTAAGAAAATTAATAAGCATAAGGAAAGTTGGTATAGTATTGTTTCTGAAGCCATTTCTGATTATGAAGTACAACTTGGACAATTGGAAAAAGAGCAAATCCCAATATTGATTACATTGCTTAAAAAAAATGACATAGAAACGAACATTTTTTATTATCGTGAAGTTCTTCACCATTACATTCGTCAAGCTTTTCAATATAGCTATATAATCGAAAAGGGGAAAAAAATCCTTTCATATTTTGATGATTTTGAAGAAGAATTAAAAGAAGATTTGGGCTCTTTCTCAGAATGGTCTCAGTCTACTATTGAGTTATCTAAATCATCTATTTTGGATAATGCTTACCTTATGGTATATGATAAGGTTAAGGAATATGAGCCGTCAAAAAGACTTTTCTCTCAGCTTGTATCAGAATGTCCTTCTTGTTTAACTGATGAAACAAGGTCGGATATGTTTGAATTGGTTCGTGTAGTAGCACAGGCATATGAAGATTCGGTTTGCATGAGAAAGAATACAAAGGATACTCTTTCATTATCTACAGAATACTATAAAGGCTCTGGATTTAAAATATTATTCAATATTATTTCCGAATATATGTATAACTTACGCATTGAAAAACGGGAAAAATGGGTTTCTTCTCTGTTTTTATGGGGACCTCTTGTCCTAACGATAATAGGTCTTTTTATTTCAAGTTGGTCAGCTATTGTTATTTTTCCTTGTGGAGTATTATTTGCTAGTATAATCTTTGCTTTATGGCATAAAAGTTTCAATTCAAATTCTGCAAAAATATTTATGCAACAATTACAGACTGAAGATGGAATTGAATGTTTGCAATATGCAGAAGAATGTATTGCAGAGAATGAATTTGAACAAAAGCCAAATTTAGAACTGATAAAATCTATGCCACAAATCATTGGAAATGATACTGATGATACGATGGAAATAAAGAATCAAATAGATTCTTTCAATAGTTCAATGACAAGCGAAGAACTTGCTGAAGTCGAAAAAGAATTAAATGCTATGGATTATGATTTTTAACGAAAAAGAGGTTTAGGATGGGTATTTTGATAAAAATATTTGGATTTATTTTTACAATTATTGGTATCGCTGTGGCAAAATTGTTTCAAGGCGTATGGTGGGTACTAAAAAATGTATCAATTTTTATTGCTACGGTAATTTTTCCAGCTATAAATTCTGTTCCAGAAATGTGTATTAGGAATATTACGGATAAAAAACTTACATGGGAAGATTTTTATAATAGAATTTTAATTCATGAAGACTCCGTACACTCAGAAGTTTAAAGATTATAATTGAGGAATAACAATATTTTGTTATTTCATATATAATGGTCTTGCTCACTGGACGGTTAAAAATGAGCTGGGTGTAGCTTTCTAAAAGGCTTTCTTCGTGAAAGCCTTTTTTTATCGATAACAACTATATTAGAACTAAGTTTGGTATGAACTGAAAATCCTTGATGTTAGAAGTATATAGCGGGACATCTAATTCTAATGCTGTAGCACCAATTAATGCATCTGGAATAAGTAGACCGTGGCTTTTTGTATATTTTTCAATTAGATTTTTTGCTTTTATCGAAATCGATTCTGAAATTTCTATAACCTCAAAATCAGAAAAGGCTTTTTTTATAATATTTACTTCCCTTTTGTTTCGGGCACCTACCATTAATTCCATATAAGTGACCGAAGACATTCCTAATCCTTGTTTTCGATCATTTTCAAGCTTTTGTTGAACTTCGTCTTTACCTCGAAGATAATCTATAAGAATACAGGTATCGCAAAGATAACACATTAAGAGCGTCCCCAAGCTTTTGTTCGTATTTCTTCTATGGAAATATTTCTGTCTTTCCATAAACCGAATGCTGCTTTAAAATCTGAAGATTCCTTTTTGTGATTTTTTACAGGTGTGTGCAAAGTTTGTACTATTTTATCAAGAAGTCTTATTTTTTCTGCATACGAAAGCATTTCAACTTGTGCTGAAAGCTGCTTAAAAGCAATTTCTGACATATAAGTACCTCCATTTATTAATAGTATATACTAAGTTATAGAAAAAAAACATACCTTTATATGCGGTATGTACGGTGTAAGTTCTTAAATCAGTTTTTTGCTACTAGAATGGAACACCATTACTTACTAGAATGGAACTCCGTTGCTACCGAAAAATCTTTAGTCCGACAGTATTCATCCTGGATTATGACGATTTTTCGACATTTTCAGATGATTTAAGATATTTTATTGGCAAAATTTAAGACTATCTGTTATAATTGTTTCTATGAATATAGAAGATATCTTGCCGGGACAACCTTTTCCACTTGGTGCAGTACCGAGAGACAACGGCGTAAACTTTGCAGTATTCAGCAGAAATGGAACAAAAGTAATACTAAATTTGTTTAATGATGCAGGAGAGAAAGAGCCTTCTGACAAAATAGAACTAAATCCTGAAATAAATAAAACTGGGGACATCTGGCACGTTTTTATCAAAAATCTCAAACCAGGAACAATGTATTTGTATCAAGTTGACGGACCTTTTAATCCAGGAGAAGGACACCGCTTTAATATAAATGACTTTCTTTTAGACCCTTATGCAAAAGCACTGACTCCTGAATCGATTTTTCTGAATCTCCCGAAGAACTATAGACCTCCGTTTGACAAATCTGATATTGAACATGCAGAATGCATGCATCCGTTCAATTTTCCAAAATGCGTTGTAATAGATGAAAATTCATTTGACTGGGAAGGAGACAAGCCTATAAACCGTCCCCTGCACGAAAGCATAATATATGAAGTTCATGCAAAAGGCTTTACCGCAGGAATGGATTCTGGCGTGCGAAATCCCGGAACTTATGACGGTTTTATGGAAAAGATTCCGTACCTTAAAGATTTGGGCATTACAGCCGTAGAACTTATGCCAGTATTTGAGTTTGATGAATTTGAAAACGCTAACATCAACCCCCGTACCGGTGAAAGGATGGAAAATTACTGGGGCTACAGTACAACCGCATTTTTTGCCCCGAAAGCAACTTTTGCAGCAGACAAGGCTCCTGGCGGAGTCGTTACGGAATTCAAAAGGCTTGTAAAAGAACTTCACAAAGCCGGCATAGAAGTAATTCTTGATGTAGTATTCAACCATACGGCAGAAGGTAACGAGCATGGAGTTGCAATCAGCTTCAGGGGATTTGAAAACAGTATATATTACATGCTTGTAGACAGCCATAAAGAATATTACATGAACTACTCTGGTTGCGGAAACACATTCAACTGCAATCACCCTATAGTAAGGACATTCATCATAGACTGTCTGAGGCACTGGGTGCTTGACTACCACATTGACGGATTCCGTTTTGATCTTGCATCCATACTTACGAGAAGCCCAGACGGAAGCATTCCGTGCATTCCACCACTTACAAATGCAATTTCGGAAGATCCGCTTCTTGCAAAGACAAAAATAATTGCAGAACCATGGGATGCAGGAGGTGCATATCACGTAGGATGCTTCCCTGGAGGCAGATGGGCAGAATGGAATGATAAGTTCCGTGATGAAATAAGGCGTTTCTGGAGAGGCGACGAACAGGCTTCGACAAGTGCCGCAACTCGAATGTCAGGTTCAAGCGATTTGTACTCAATGTCAGGAAGGACTCCTAATCACAGCATCAATTTTGTTTCTTGTCATGACGGCTTTACAATGAATGACCTTGTAAGCTACAACCACAAGCATAATGATGAAAACGGCGAAGACAACAGGGACGGCACGGACAGCAACTGGAGCTATAACCACGGCTATGAAGGCCCTACAGCAAATCCTTTCATAGAAAAAATGCGTAATAAGCAGATAAAGAACTTCATGCTTACGCTGCTTATTTCTCAGGGAACTCCCATGATACTTGGCGGTGACGAATTCCGCAGAAGCCAGCGGGGCAACAACAATGCATACTGTCAGGACAATGACATGAGCTGGTTTGACTGGAGCCAGTTTGAAAATAACAGAGCCATCTTTAATTTTACAAAAAGAGCCATAAGCCTAAGAAAAAATCATGCAGTATTCAGGCGGAATACATTCTTTTTAGGTCAAAGAGCAGGCACCGTACCTGACATTCAATGGTACAATGCAGACGGAAGCAACCCTGACTGGAATGACATTTCCCGATTCCTTGCATTCTGTCTGTTCGGTCAGTACTGCAAGAACAAGGATGGAAAGGAAGACAATGATTTTTACATTGCGGCAAATACCGACAGGCAAGACATCATGGTTACGATTCCTACTCCTCTTTCTGGTAAAAAATGGTATTTGATTGCAGATACATCTGATGATTCAGACAACTCTCTTGTCGATGAAGAGAATTTGGAGCAGCTTCGAGAACAGGAACATTATGTCATTCCTGCAAACTCGTTAATTATATTGATTGCTAAATAAAAGCGATGACCACTTATGGAGGAAAAAATGGTTTTTGACGCAAATTCATTCAAGGAAAGCCTTACGGCACGTCTTCGCAGACAGTACGGTAAGGACATTACACAGGCAACAAAGCATGACCTGTTTGACGCGGTAAGTGCCAGTGCCCTTGAAATAATCATGCCCAACTGGATGGAGACAAGGCGTACTTATGATGCAAAGCCGACAAAACAGTTGTATTATCTTAGTGCAGAATTTCTTATGGGACGTGCATTGAGCAACAACCTTATTAATGCGCAGATTAAAGAATCTGTAGAAGAAGTTCTTAAGGGCATGAACATCAATCTTGATCTGGTAGAAGACGAAGAGCCAGATGCAGGTCTTGGAAACGGTGGTCTTGGACGACTTGCAGCATGTTTCCTCGACAGTCTTGCTACACTTGAATATCCTGGACACGGCTATGGTATCCGCTACGAATACGGAATGTTCGAGCAGCACATTGAAAACGGAGAACAAGTAGAATATCCTGACAACTGGCTGCGTCACCGCGATCCATGGGAAATCAAGAGAAGTGACCTTGCAGTAACAGTCAAATTTGGCGGCGAAATAAAATACGGAAAGACTCCTGACGGACAGGACAGATTTTACATTGAAAATGCAGAAGAAGTTACAGCAACCCCTTATGATATGCCGGTTGTAGGCTTTGGATGCAAGACAGTCAACACTCTCCGTTTGTGGCAGGCAACAAGTCCTAACGGATTTGACTTGCAGCTGTTCAACGACATGCAGTACAACCGTGCCGTAGAAAGACAGAACAGTGCAGAAAACATTACCCGTGTTCTTTACCCTAATGACAACGGACCATTAGGAAAGGAACTGCGCTTACGCCAGCAGTATTTCTTTACTTCTGCATCATTGCAGGATTTGGTTCATCACTTTGTAATGACAATCGGAACAGACTTCTCTAAGTTCCCTGATTATCATGTAATCCAGTTGAACGATACTCATCCTGTAGTTGCAATTCCAGAACTGATGAGAATTCTGCTTGATGAATACAACGTGGGATGGAATGATGCATGGAATGTTGTTACAAAGACATTTGCATATACAAACCATACGATTCTTGCAGAGGCACTTGAAAAGTGGCCTATCGAAACTTTCAAGAACCTGCTTCCAAGAATCTATCAGATTGTTGAAGAAATCAACCGTCGCTTTATAATTGAACTGCGCCAGAAATTTCCTAACGACTACGCAAAGCAGAACCACATGGCAATCATCCATGACGGCAAAATCTACATGGCATGGCTTGCAATTCATGCAGGATTCAGCGTAAACGGTGTTGCGGAGCTGCATACAAAGCTTTTGAAAGAGCAGGAACTTAAGGACTGGAACGCAATCTATCCTAATAAATTCAACAACAAGACAAACGGTGTTACACAGCGCCGCTGGCTGCTCAATGCAAACCCAGAGCTTGCAAGATTCATTACAGACAGAATCGGACACGGATGGGAAACAGACCTTTCAAAGCTTAAAGGACTTGAAAAATACATTGACGATGATGATTCCCTTAACAGGCTCATGGAAATAAAGCTTCACAACAAGGAAGCTCTTGCAAAGTATCTTAAACATGCTCAAAACGAATTCCTTGACCCTGAAAGCATTTTTGACACACAGGTAAAGCGTCTGCATGAGTACAAGAGACAGCTTCTGAACATATTCCACATCATGTATCTGTACAACAGGATTGTTGAAGATCCTTCTTTCAACCCTCCGCCACGTACATTCATCTTTGGAGCAAAGGCCGCATCTGGTTACCGCCGTGCAAAGTCTATCATCAAATTGATTAACACTGTTGCAGACAGAGTTAATACAGACCGTCGCGTTGGCGGAAAGCTCCGTGTTGTATTCGTAGAAAACTACCGTGTTTCTGTTGCAGAAAAAATCATTCCTGCAAGTGATGTTTCAGAGCAGATTTCTACAGCAGGCTACGAGGCTTCAGGAACTTCTAACATGAAGTTCATGATGAACGGTGCTCTTACAATCGGAACGCTTGACGGTGCAAACATTGAGATTGTCGATTCTGCAGGAAAAGAGAATGCAGTCATCTTTGGTTTGACAGCTGATGAAATCATCAAGATTAATCAGGAGCATTCTTACAATCCTCAGAAGTATCTGGACAGAAACCCGGCACTTGCCAAGGTTGTAAACCAGCTTGTAGACGGCACTTACGATAAGTCGGGCTTGCTGTTTAAAGAAATTCACGACTCTATTGTATACGGTGTTGAAGGTCAGAGACCTGACGTATACTTTATTCTTGCTGATTTCGATTCTTATGTTCAGGCACAGGAAAAGCTTGCAAAGCTCTATTCTGACAAAAAGGGCTGGGCAAAGATGATTCTTAAGAACATTGCAAACAGCGGTAAGTTCTCTAGTGACCGTACAATCGAAGACTATGTACGCGACATCTGGCACTTGAAAAAAGTCCAGATAAAGTAGATTATACTGGTCATGAATAAAATCATGACCAGTCTCTCCAGCGTGGGGCTAATTCTTACAGCCGCCATCTGGGGATTTGCTTTTGTCATAGTAAAAGACAGTCTTACACATATAGGTGCAGTATGGATGGTTGCATTCAGGTTTACGATTGCAGCCGTTCTGCTAGCCCTGTTCTATTGCACAAAACTGAAACAGATTAATGTATCATACCTAAAACAAGGAGCAATGCTGGGCCTTGTTCTGTTTCTGGCATATTTTACACAGACCATTGGCTGCGACTACACTACAGCTGGTAAAAATGCATTCCTTACAACTACGTATGTAATCCTCATTCCTTTAATCAGCTGGGGCATTTACAGAAAAAAGCCCCGCTTTTACGTATTCATTGCCGCAATCCTTTCCGTAACAGGCATAGGTCTGCTTGCTTTAAATGGAAACGATGCAAGCCTTTTGCAAATGAATCTTGGCGACATTCTTACGCTCGTTTGCAGTGTGTTTTATGCGATACACATTATCTTTGTAGCAAAATTCAACGAACACAAAGACCCGATACTTTTGACGGTGCTACAGTTTGTTTTTGCGGCATTGTTCGGTTGGATGACAGCACCATTTTATGACGGAGCTTTTCCAGCACAGGCTTTAATGAACAGCCGCGTAATGTTTTCCATGATATATCTTGGCGTGTTCAGCACACTTATCTGCTTTGTAATGCAGAACGTATGCCTTAAATATGTAAATTCTGCTATTGCATCGCTTTTTCTGTCATTGGAATCCGTATTCGGAGTTTTGTTTTCTGCACTCATCCTGCATGAAATACTTTCGTTCAGAATGATATGTGGCTGCATCCTTATTTTTATGGCAATACTCATAGCCGAAGTGCTTCCAAAATTTTGTGATTAATTGACTAAAACCTTCAATCTACTTATACTAATGTGTCAGATGACAAAGAAGTCTGACACTAGATTTCTTTGTCTTTTTTTATTTTAACTGATACATGAGGTTTACTATGAAAAAATCATTATTCAATGCATTATGCTCTGTACTTGCAGCAGCCATGCTTATTTCTGTAACAGGCTGTGGCAAAAAAGAAAAGGTTGTAATCAATTCGGCAGCAGATCTTGCCGGAAAGAAAATCGGTTGCCAGGCAGGTACAACAGGAGAACTTTACATTCAGGAAAACGTTACAGATGCAGACGTTAAATCGTTTAAGACTGGAATAGATGCTTCCCTTGCACTCAAAAACGGCTCAATCGATGCAATTGTCCTTGATGAGCTTCCTGCAAAAGAAATCGTAAAACGCAATTCAGACCTTGTAATTGTAAACGACAAATTTGCAACAGAAGAATATGCAATTGCTGTACGCAAAGGTGATTCTGAATTGCTTTCTTCCATCAATTCTACAATCAATGCAATGAAAGCAGACGGAAGATACGAAGAACTTGTAAATGCATTCATGCCAATCGACGGAAACATAAAACTTCCTGCTACAATTGAAACAAGCGGCAGCAAGACTGTAAAGATGGGTACAAATGCATCGTTCCCTCCATTTGAATATACAGAAGGTGCTGATCCTGTCGGATTTGACATTACCATGAGCCAGTACATTGCAAAAGATTTTGGTGCTAAGCTTCAGGTTATAGACATGAACTTTGACGGACTTATTGCAGCCCTTCAGTCAAATGCAATAGACTTTATTGCAGCAGGCATGACAGCAACAGATGAACGCCGCAAGAATGTAGACTTTTCAGAACCTTACTTCGTTTCTAATCAAGTAATCATCATTCGCAAATAATTTTAAAACACATTCAGGAGGACAAAGATGTGGCAGACATTCTACAGCACTATGCTTGCAAACGGACGCTGGAAGCTCATTCCAAGGGGACTGGGAACAACGCTCCTCATTGCACTTTGTGCAGTACTCATAGGTTCAATACTTGGCTGCATCTTTGCCCTTTTTAAGATTTCTAGAAATAAAATTCTAAGAAACATTGCAACGGTATACACAACAATCATTCGTGGCATTCCAATGGCAACACAGCTGATGATTTTTTACTTTGTCATTTTTTCACCAATGGGTGTGAGCAATGCAATTTTAGTTGCCATAATTTCGTTCGGCATAAACTCAGGAGCGTATTGTACGGAAATTTTCCGTGCTGGCATACAGGGTGTGGACGCAGGACAAATGGAAGCAGGCCGTTCTCTTGGACTAAGCTGGTCTCAGACAATGGCAAAGATAATTTTGCCACAGGCTTTCCGCACAATCCTTCCGACATTTACAAGCGAATTCATTGCGCTCATAAAGGAAACTTCCGTTGCAAGCTTTATTGCCGTCATTGACTTACAGAAAGCCTGTGACAATATCCGCAACGCTACATACAATGCATGGATTCCGCTGCTTTCATGTGCAGCAATTTACCTTACACTTACATTAGGTCTTACGCAGATATTCTCTATTTTTGAAAAAAGGATGGCCCGCAGTGATAGAAGTTAAACATCTTACAAAACGGTATGGAAACAATACTATTCTGAATGACATTTCAGAGACAATACAGAGTGGTGAAAAGATTGTAATAATAGGGCCTTCTGGAGCTGGCAAAAGTACTTTTCTGCGCTGTCTGAACCTTCTGGAAGAACCAGATTCTGGTAGCATTATATTTGACGGAACAGACATTACGGCAAAAGACACGGACATAAATATAGTACGAAGAAAGATGGGAATGGTTTTTCAGCATTTTAATCTTTTTCCGCATCTTACAGTTCTCCAAAACATTACGCTAGCACCTGTAATGCTGAAAATTCAGACTAAGGAGCAGGCAGAAGGGCAGGCAATGCAGCTGCTTGAAAGAATTGGGCTTGCAGACAAGGCAAAGGCATATCCTTCAAGCCTTTCTGGCGGTCAAAAGCAGAGAATTGCAATTGTCCGCTCGCTTGCAATGAATCCTGATGTAATTTTGTTTGATGAGCCAACTTCTGCTCTTGACCCGGAAATGGTTGGTGAAGTTCTTGCCCTCATGAAGGATCTTGCACAGGAAGGCATGACAATGGCTGTTGTTACTCATGAAATGGGCTTTGCACGCGAAGTTGCAACTCGCGTTCTTTTTATGGACAGCGGCATTATTGCAGAAAGCGGTACACCTCAGCAGATTTTTGAAAATCCGCAGTCAGAAAGATTAAAGCAGTTTTTAAACGCTGTGCTTTAAGTCTTATTCTTTACAGAGCATAAAAAAAGCGGTGGCATTTCATATTAAATGATGTGCCACCGCTTTTTGTTTCAGCGTAAACTAGCCAAGAGTTCTATCACTTATGCTTTGAAAAGTATTTCTGATATGCGTTCCATGTAGAGCTTATTAAAGTATCAACATCCGAATACTTTGGCTCCCATCCCAAAACTTTCTTTGCAAGAGCAGAAGAAGCTGTAAGCTGAGCCGGATCACCTGCACGACGTCCTACGTATTCAGCCTTAATTTCTTTCTTTGTAATGCGGCGTGTTGCTTCAAGCATTTCTGTTACAGTAATACCGTTTCCTGTTCCCAAATTCAAGGTAAGGCTCTTCTGTTCCTTTGCTATGTATTCCAGAGCCATTACATGAGCTACAGCAAGGTCTGTTACATGGATATAGTCACGGATACAAGTTCCGTCACGGGTATCATAATCATTGCCAAAAATGTTTATTTTTTCCCGCTTGCCACAGGCAACTTCCATCATAACCGGCAAAAGATTTGCGGGATTACGTTCCAAGCCATACAAAACTCCCTCAGGATCGTATCCAGCAGCATTAAAATAGCGGAGAGCGGCAAACTTTAATCCTTTAAGCTTGTCATACCACCCCATAAACTCTTCTATTTTAAGCTTTGTAAAACCGTAGTAGTTTTCAGGATTTTTTGGATGATTTTCATCCAAAGGCTGATACTGAGGTTCCCCAAAAACAGCGGCACTTGAAGAAAATACCATAATCTTGCAGTTGTGGGCAACGGCAGAATTCAAAATGTTCAAAGTTCCGTTTATATTGTTTATTGAATATTTTTCAGGCACAATCATTGATTCGCCGGCGGCCTTAAATGCAGCAAGATGAATAAATGCATCAAAACCGCGAGCAAAAGCAGCATCTAGATTTTCGGGATGCAGGATGTCACCTGCAATAAAATCATTTTCTTCAAAAAGATTTTGCACAAGACCACTTGAAAGATTATCAAATACAGTTACCTTATGACCTTTTGCCATAAGCTCTTTTACAACATGGCTACCAATATATCCGGCACCACCAATAACCAAAACCTTCATTTCAGCCTCCAAAAAAAATAATACATCCTAGCAAATAGCCTGTCAATCCATTATAATTGTACCTTACTGAGCGACATCAAGCTTTTCCGCAGCGGCTTCCCAATCAGCATTCAGCTGCTCCAAAAGCAAAGAAATGTCATCTATCTGCTTTTGAACAGCCTTAGCTTTTTCTCCGTTTGAATATACGTCAGGATTTGCCATCTGGTTTTCAAGTTCGGACTTTTTTGCGTCGGCTTCTGAAATCTTGTCTTCTATCTTTTCAACTTCCTTTTCAAGCTTACGCCTTTCAGCCTGAGCCTTTTTCTGCTCTTCCCAAGAAAGCTTTGTCGCGCTTACTTTTGTTCCAGCAACATCATCTTTAGAAGCAGAGGCTGTCGCACTAGATGCAATGTCAGAAGGAGTACTTACAATTCCGTTTGCCTCATCTTCAAGACGCTGCATGTAATATTTATAGTCACCAGGGAACACACGGTATGTACCCGGATGCAGTTCAAGGACTTTTGTTGCAAGGTCTTCTATAAAACCACGGTCATGACTTACGAAAACAACGGTTCCACCGAAATCTTTAAGGGCATCAAGAAGAACATCTTTTGAATGCATGTCAAGGTGGTTAGTCGGTTCATCAAGAATAAGAAGATTCACAGGCTTTAAGAGAAGCTCTAAAAGCGCAATGCGGCTCTTTTCTCCACCAGAAAGAACATTAATGCTTTTAAATACGTCATCACCCCTGAACAGGAACGCACCGAGCATGTCACGCATTTTTGGCACAAGTTCCAACGGTGCTTCATTTTCGAGCCGTTCAAGAATGGTTTCTGAACCTGTTATTTTTTCAGCACTATCCTGCGAGAAGTAGCCGACAGACACACCGCTTCCAAGTTTTACGGAACCTGTAAAGTCAGAATCTACACCAGCAAGAATGCGCAGTAAAGTTGATTTACCAGCACCGTTGCGACCTGCAACAACAAGCCTTTCGCCCTTTTCAAGAACAAAGTCAAGATTGTTAATTACATTAGGTCCACCATAACTCTTGCAAATTTTATCGAGTGTAAGAACTAGCTGACCCGAATGAGGAGCAGGAGGAAAAGAAAAATGGATTTTCTTTAAGTTTTCAGGAATTTCAATGCGGACAATTTTATCCAGCATTTTCTGCCGTTCCTGAGCCTGAGCAGCTTTAGTTGCCTTTGCTCCAAAGCGACGGATATATTCTTCAAGATGCTGAATTTCCTGCTGCTGCTGTTCATACTGGGCAATCAGAGTGTCCAGTTCAACTTTGCGGACTTCCTCATAATGCGAAAAGTTGCCAGGATAGCGTTTTAACTCACCGTTAAACAGCTCATATACTTCGTTTATTGTGTGGTCAAGAAAATAGCGGTCATGGCTTACAAGCAGAAAACCACCCCTGAATTCCTGCAAAAACTTTTCAAGCCAGTTACGGGCTTCTATATCAAGATAGTTTGTAGGTTCGTCAAGAAGAAGAATATCTGGCTCACACATCAAGGCTTTTGCAAGAGCAATACGCATCTGCCATCCGCCAGAAAACTCATCTGTCTGCCGTGTAAAATCGTCACGGTCAAAACCCAAGCCCAGAAGTACCTGTTCCGCAAGCACTTCACGCCTGTACCAGCCCGACTCATTCAATTTATTTAAAAGCTCACTCTGAGTAACAGCCAATTTGTCTGCATTTTCGGGAGAGTTTTTCATTGCTTCCCCCAAATCATCTATCTGCTTTTGCATGACATAACCGTATTCAAAGGCCTTGTCGGCTTCTTCTTTCAGGGAGCAACCATGATGAACAAGTCCGCTCTGTGGAAGATATGCAATGCGGGCATCTTTTTGTGCAATGCGTTCACCACTATCAGGGCTTGAAATGCCAGCCATTATCTTAATGAGTGTGGATTTTCCAGCACCGTTAGCACCAGTCAAGGCAGCCTTAGTTCCTGTCTGCAGATTTACAGAAACATCTTTTAATATGTCACGGTCTCCAAATGCAAGAGACACTTTTGAAAACTGTACAAATGCCATTGTTGCTCCAGTTGCTAGTTATGAAAGAACATAACCAGAGAGTTATTTGTCTGTGTAACAGATACTGTATTTCGTTCGGTAATGTTGTCAACGGAAACAGATACTTTTGCTACGGACAGGCGAAGCCCATTGTTAAGCTTTTTATACAAAAGGTTTACTTCCTTCGACATGCCGCTAAAGTTGAAAGTCAGAATGCCGTCCCAATCGTTGCGCAAGTTTGCAGGAAGCTGATACTGTACAGAAACAGTACCGTCATTCTTTGCGGTACGTGAAATTACAGATGGAACAAGAAGATCAAATTTATTCCACAAGAATACATTATTCTGTTCAAAAATCAAGTCACCATAATTGCTGCTTAAGAAAGCTGGTCCCAAAGCTCTGATGTCATTAAGGATGTTCTCTCGGCGTTCTTTTTCATCATCAATAATCTTTACAATATCAACATCGTCTGCAAGTGAAACAAAATTATATGACTTTGGCTTGCCAGAGCTGTCCGTATACTGAACGACAATAGAACTGCCACCACGAACTGTCACCTGAACAGGCGATTCATTAAATTTATATACAGAATCAGTAACTTTTGAAACACCGGCAAAAGGGAATTCTACATTAAGATTGTGAAGATGTATTGCCACAGAACCAGTTTCAGAACCTGTATCAAAATAATAGTCAGGACTAAAATATTCAAGTTCAATCCTATTCCGTGAAATCATCTGTGAATAATAGTCAGGATACCATTTAGTCTTAAGGAACAAATCAAGAACTTCGTCCGCCTGCTGAACCTGAGCTTCTTCAGAGCCTTCACCATAAGAACCATCTGCATTCATTGCAAACAAACGCAAGTTTTGAGAAAAACACCAGCCAGAAGTTCCGTCAGATGCAAGCACTCGCAGCCACTCGCCTTTCAAATTTTCTTTTCCGTTTGTCGGAATCACACCCTTTCCGCGGTACAGGACACGAATAACTTCGTCCTGACGCAGGCGGTACACCGGCTTTGAACCATTTTCAGGGTCTTCTCGGATAGGAAGCCCGTCAAGAACACACTTTGCATATTTGCTCTCAAATTCTGCATATTTCTGAACAAGTGCAAGAGCCTTTTTCTTTGAGACAGGAGAAGACAGTTTCCATAAAGGAACTTCAACACGCTCTCCTGTGCCAGGCAGCCTAATGATATACTGATGAGCGATATTTGATTTTACATATACAGGAACTACAGTTCCATCTGCAAGCTCCCTGTCAGGAATGTTCCACAGAACAACGCTATAACCAATCACACGGGAACAGGAGGTCAGAGCAGAACAAAGGAAAAGAACTGAAAAAACTTTAAAAAAATATTTCATAATATTTGAAGCGAACATGGTTTCATAATACAATATTTATGGGTTTGTTGAAAGCGGTACTATTCCATTAGGCGTTATTTCACCGTTCAAAGCTGCAAACAGGGCATTAAAAGTATAATCGCTGTAACTGTATCCGCACAAGATGGAGTCTACCCAATCGAATTTTTCAAGGACAGGAACAGGTGACATTATGGAAAAAACTATAATTTTTTTGCCAAGCCCTCGCAAACGCTGGAGCATATTTGCACTATGGCGGTCTTGCACACAAAAGATGACTGTATCATACGAAGATGCAACGCCTGCAATGTTTCCGTCGGAATTTAGGTCAGTGCTGATGTAATATGTAGCAGCCTTTGGATAACGCTTTCTGCCTTGCGCAAAAAGAGATAAATAAGGTCCAACAATAAGAACTTTTCCAGCAGACTTTGCATTAAGAGGTACAGCTCCACTATCTTTATACAGTGAAATGGAACGGCAAGCCTGTTCTAGAAAGAATTTCTGACCTTCCTTATCAGGAATCAATTCATCAATTTTGGTTTCATCAGGGTAAAGAGGAGCAGCATTTCCGCTCTTAAAATAAGCAAGCTTTGCCAAAAGAACTCTGTGTGCGGCATCCTTTACCCTTTCCCGAAAGCTGTCTTCCGTTTGCATCAGCAGAAGATTTTGAGTCCATAAAGAATCGCTCAGTCCTGCGGTTGAAGAAGAAATGATTATGTCATTACCGGCCTCTATCGCCATTGTAAAAGCTTTTGTAAGAGAACCTGCAAATTGCGTCGCTCCATTCATCATCATGTCATCTGTAATGATGAGACCTTCATAACCTAGCCGTTTACGAAGGATTTCCGTCAAAAAGAATTTGGAAAGGGATGCAGGTGCTCCACTTGTGTCTATCTGGGGATAGGCAAGATGCCCACTCATTATTGCAGGCACTTTTGACTTTATAAGATATTGAAAAGGAACAAGCTCACGCTTTTCCCATTTTTCATAGTCAATTTCTATGCTTGGAAGTTTTCCGTGGCTGTCAAGGCTTGTATCACCGTGACCTGGAAAATGCTTTGCTGTAGGAATGACACCGGCGGTCTCGGAACCTTTTGAAAAGGCAAGCGCTAGAACAGAAGCACTTTCCGCATCAGAACCGAATGAGCGGGGACCTATTACAGAAGAATTAAGATTCGTGTACAAATCAACTACAGGGGCAAAGTTCATGTTGATTCCCAAAGCTTTTATTTCTTTATTGATGTAATATCCTGAATAATATGCGTCCAGTGGAAAACCTGAAGCCCCAATCGCCATGTTGCCGGGAGTTTCAGAAGTAGAACCCTTTACGTGGCGAATCCAGCCACCTTCCTGATCTGTGGCAACAAAAAGAGGTATTTTAAATCTGCCAGAGGCTGATTCCTGCTGCAAGGTACGAATGGACTTTGCAACCTTATGAATGTCGTCAGTGTTCCATCCAAAAACTTTTACACTGCCAAGTCCGCGCTTTGTTACCCACTGATTAAGCAGAGCACTTGGCTCAGTTCCTGCCCATCCGAACATTAAAATTTGGGCAAGAAGCTCTTCATCAGTCATTTCATTGACAATTTGACTTGCAAGCTGTTCATTTGGAATGTCAGACCAAAAGTCAACACTAGCCTGATTCAATTGTGAAAAAGCAGAATATGGCAAAAAGAACAGGGCAAACAGCCATGCAAAGGCTTTACTCATATTTTTCAATTTCCGCCTGACAAAGCTGGTCGCACATTTCATTATATTTAACACCGGCGTGGCCTTTTACCCACTGCCAGTTTACATTCAAAGCATTATACAGTTCGTCCAGCTGCATCCACAAATCTTGATTCAGCACGGGCTTTTTTGCTGCGGTTTTCCAGCCGTTCTTTTTCCAGTTTTTTATCCAAGAAGTAATGCCATTTTTTACATATTGGCTGTCAGAAAAAACATTGATTTCTGAAGATTTCCATTGTTCATTAGAGACAACAGCCTTCAGCGACAGAATTGCCGCCATGAGTTCCATTCGGTTGTTTGTTGTATTCTTTTCGCCACCAGAAAGTGTGTGTACGTCATTGCCATCAATAATAACAACTCCCCAGCCACCAGGTCCCGGGTTTCCATGGCAACCGCCATCGGTATAAATTACAATTTCGTTCATAAAGTAACCATATAAATGACAAAAAAAAGGCGGTCTGTTACCAGACCGCCTTCATTATCTAAGCTTTAATCCCGATTGGGGTTAACTTAGAATGTGTACTTCCAGTATACTGGGAGGTTAGCTGCATAAGAGCCTTCACCATCAAGCCAGTACTGAAGGTTAGCTGTTGCACCAAATGTGTTAGCACCAGTTGTGTATGTGATGCTTGGTGAAAGGAAGATTACAGGAGCAGCATTCTGGCTCAAGCTATAACCCTTCTTATCTGCATCTTTCTGTGTTCCCTTCTTTGAGCGGTAACCAGCGATGTCAGATGTATTGTTACCCATTGTTCCACCTTCTTCATAGCGTGTGAAAGCAGTGTGATCCTTGCTCTTGTTACCCATATCGTATGCAACACCTGTGCGGAGAGCTACGTTGAACTTACCTGGGAGAAGGTCATAACCTACCTTCAAACCTGCATACAAGTCATAGAGTGACTGTGCCTTGAAGAAGTTCATCAAAGCTTCAAGCTGTGCTGTGAAGTCACCGAATGATGCTGTTACAGCAAGGTTAGCCTTGTGGTGACCACCGATGAATACTCTTGAAGAATCTGCGAAATCAAGTGCAGAAACTCTTGTCTTTCCACCATTGTATGTATAACCGAGGTTGAAGTCAAGGAATGACAGACCTGCGTTTGCATATACACCATAGCTACGAGCATCACGGTTGATTACATTACCAACAAATGCACCAACAGTAATCATATCAAGAAGCTTGTAATCTACACCAACATTGAATACGAATCTGTAGTCAGAAGCCTTATTGGCTGTATTTGTAATCAAAGAAGACTTATCTGTATCGAATGAACCGTTCTTACCAGTATCTTCATATTCTGCGTTCAAGAAGTTTGGCTTTGAAACGATATCAGCAGAGAAAGGTACTTCAACACCAATGCGAAGACCATCGATTGGCTTAAATACAACACCAAAACCGTCACCTGTCAAGTTACCACCAACATGCTGATCAGCGATTGGCAAGTATCCACCTGGTGTCCAAGTGTCTGTATTAAGAACGAAGTCTACGATATCAAATGGAGTAAAACGTACACCCCAGTCAAGTCCTGTCCAAGCAAATGAAAGGTCATCATTGTTCAAAGACTGTCTTGTAACTGACCAACCCTGTGCATTATCTGACCAATGCTGGTTGTTATCTTTGAGAGTAAATTTTGGAGCAAGTTCAAACCAGAATTTTTCTGAATTGTAAGAAATTCCTACTTTTTCAGAAATACCAGCGAATTCTACCTGATAATTCTTGTTAACATTTGCACCAGTTCCTACTCTGTAGTAAGCACCTTCAGCTTCAACTACATCAGAAGATACTTCGTTGTAGAATGTAAAGCCCTGTGGCAATTCGTAGTCATCAGTAGCTCCATCGTAGCTGTTAACTGCGAAAGCTGCTGAACCCATCAAAAGTGCTGCACCGGCAAGTGCTGCAATCTTTGCGTTAATTTTCATATTTAACTCCTTTTATGATTGAACTTTCATTCAACCATTTGATTACTACTTTATATCACTCAAAAAAAATTGTCAAGCAAATTTCGAAAAATTATTTATAACAACTTTTCTGGTGAAACCGTTACAAAGTTTTTTTATTTTTTTTCCAAAACTTTGTTTGCCTGTTTTGAATGTTACAAGCATTATTAATTTATGTCAATAACTTGTAACTTTTTACGGCACACTGAATTTATCGGATACGTTTTTAAATTCATCAGTATTTTTTACAAAAAGATAAACTATTTTTCCCATGGTAGAGTCCCAATGAGTTTGACTTTTTCTGACATTTGCAATATGATAACAATAGGTGAAGCCTAGTTAGGATTCACCTATTGTTCGGCTACAGGCTATTGACTGTACAGTGCCGTCTCACAGACCGGGTACTTTTTCGTAAAGTATGCTGGTCTTTTTTATTTTAGAAAGAATTTGATTCAATCTCTCTTCATGCGTAGTGATGACAACTCCGGTCTCATTTCTTTCAATAACAGCAGAAGCAATATTAATGTTTTTACCATTACCTTTTACAAACGACTTAACATAAACAACAGCCCCATTCTCAGCTGTAAAAACAAATACAGGTTTTTCCAGAGTCATTCTTGCAGCAACAAATAAATCACCACGTTTGATTTGCCCCCATCCGCACAGCCCCTAACGGGGTACTTATAAGCCCTCCTAGATACCGCTGATATTCCTCACGAGAACCATCTGTTGGATTGAAAACTTCCGAATTATCAAACAATAAATTTCTATAATAAGACTTTTCGTCATCTGACAATCCTTTACTTATCATTTTTAAAGCCTAAAAAAAGATAAAACTTACGCATTTTTTTTCCAGCCGGTGTAATTCTCGCAGCCGAGCAGTTTTCTGGCATTTTCCACGCGCTCTGCTGTCGGACTTGAAACATCCTTGAGAGGATACTCAATGCCCAAATCTTTGTATTTTGCAACGCCAAGAGTGTGGTAAGGAAGCACTTCTACCCTCTTTACGTTATTAAGAGTCTTTATAAATTCCCCTGTCTGCTTAAGATATTCATCGTTATCGGTAATGCCGGGAACAAGGACATGCCGGATCCAGATTGGCTTACCTATCTCGTCAAGATAGCGGAACATATCAAGTATGTTGTCATTGTCTTTTCCTGTAAGCTCTTTGTGTTTCTCTTTATTTATGTGCTTTATATCCATAAGAAGAATATCTGTTACAGCCATAAGGCGCTTGAATTTTTCAAACCACTCGCCTTCGCGGGTAAACGGTGCTCCAGACGTGTCTATGCATGTGTTCACGCCTTCTTTTTTTGCAAGCTCAAACAGTTCTATAAGAAAATCTATCTGGAACAAAGGTTCTCCGCCACTTACGGTAATGCCTCCTTCTTCTCCCCAGTAGGAACTGCAGGAAAGTGCTGACTTTATAAGTTCCTCTGCGGACTGCAAAGTGCCTTTTTTCATGTCCCAGGTATCTGGATTATGGCAGAATTTACAGCGCAAGGGACATCCTGCCAAAAATATGATAAAACGCACTCCCGGCCCGTCAACAGCCCCAAAACTCTCTACAGAATGAATATATCCCTGTGACATAAAATCTCCTTACTATAAAAATTACATCAGCCCTCATAATGACCACGGCAGGTCTTTATAAAAACAACATCTTTCTCAACCTGATACACAAGCCTGTTCTCTTCATCAATTCTACGGCTGTACTCATCAGTTCTATACTTAAGCCTCTCAGGCTTGCCCTCGCCATTCAAAGCACCATCACGAATTATACTCTGCAACAACTTGTTGATTTTCTTAAGCGTTTTTCTGTCTTGTCCCTGCCAATAAAGATAATCACTCCAGCCTTCTTCTGCAAAAACAATCTTACTCATTCTTCAGCCATTGCCTCAAGCTCATCCAATGTCTTAACAACAACTTTACCCTCTTTTATCTGCTGATTTGCCAAATCAATCCTTGAAAGGTACTCGGCATTACGCCTATCAACAGAAGAGTTTTTGCAAAACTTATACTGCATATACATAAAAAAAGAAGAAACCTCATCTAAAGCTTCTTCTGGCAAAGCCCTAAGCTGTTTTTCCAAAACTTCATAAGACATAACGACCTCCTTACACTTTATATTATAGCACAAAAAAAGCCGCTACGGTAATCCGAAGCGGCTTTTATTTTAAGGCACAAGCCTTATACAGTCAATCAACTACAGCGAAGCATGGCATGTACGTGCGATAACGTCGTCCTGCTGTTCCTTTGTAAGGTTGATGAAGCGTACAGCATAACCAGAAACACGAACTGTAAAGTTTGCATACTCTGGCTTTTCTGGATGAGCCTGACAATCCTTAAGCTTTTCAACACCGAATACGTTTACGTTCAAGTGATGTGCTCCAGTATGTCCAGACTTAGGGCTTATGTCAAAGTAACCGTCAAGAACGTTTACAAGGTTCTGAACCTGCTCGCCCTTCTCATGTCCAAGTGCGCTTGGGTTGATAGTCTGAGTATTTGAGATACCGTCCAAAGCATAGTGGTATGGAAGCTTTGCAACAGAGTTCAAAGACTTGATAAGTCCCTTTGTCTCTGCACCGTAAGATGGGTTAGCTCCAGGTGAGAATGGTGCGTGAGCTGGGCGTCCGTTTGGCAATGAACCAGTAGCCTTTCCGTATACAACGTTTGAAGTAATTGTAAGGATAGATGTAGAAGGCTCTGCGTTGCGGTATGTTGGATGCTTGCGGATCTTTGCCATGAATGTCTTCAAGAGCCATACAGCAATGTCATCTGCACGGTCATCATCCTGACCATAGCGTGGGAAGTCGCCTTCAACAACAAAGTCTTTTGCCATGTTCTTGACAACTTCAACAACTTCGCCAGTCTTCTTGTTCTTTACTTCAACATCACCACGAATAACCTTTACCTTTGCATACTTGATTGCAGAAAGAGAATCAACAACGTGGCTGAATCCTGCAATACCAGTTGCAAATGTACGTTTAACATCAGTATCTTCAAGAGCAAGCTCTGCTGCTTCATAGTAATACTTATCGTGCATGTAGTGGATTGCGTTCAATGTATTTACATACAAGTCAGCAAGCCATTCAAGCATTGCATCGTACTTGCGTACAACTTCATCGTAATCAAGGTACTCAGATGTGATTGGAGCTGTTTCTGGTCCAACCTGAACACCAGGTGTCAAGCCAGCTTCTTCATCGCGACCACCGTTGATTGCGTACAGCAAAGCTTTTGCAAGGTTTGCACGTGCACCAAAGAACTGCATTTCCTTACCAGTCTGTGTTGCAGAAACACAACAGCAGATTGAGTAGTCATCACCCCAGATTGGGCGCATAACATCATCATTTTCGTACTGAATAGAAGATGTATCAATAGAGATGTGAGCACAGTACTTGCGGAATGCTTCTGGCAGTCTCTTTGAATAAAGAACTGTCAGGTTAGGCTCTGGCGAAGGTCCCATGTTTTCAAGTGTGTGCAAGAAACGGAAGTCGTTCTTTGTTACCTGTGAACGGCCATCCTGTCCAAGTCCACCAACTTCAAGAGTTGCCCAGATTGGGTCTCCAGAGAACAACTGGTTGTAAGACTCAATACGAGCAAAACGAACCATGCGGAGCTTCATTACCAAGTGGTCAATGAGTTCCTGAGCTTCTTCTTCTGTAATTTTTCCAGCTTTAAGATCACGCTCAATGTAAATGTCAAGGAATGTTGAAACACGACCTACAGACATAGCTGCACCGTTCTGTGTCTTGATTGCAGCAAGATATCCGAAGTACAGCCACTGAACAGCTTCACGAGCGTTTGTTGCTGGCTTAGAAATGTCATATCCGTAAATCTTTGCCATTTCCTTAATGCCGTTCAAAGCCTTGATCTGCTCTGCAACTTCTTCACGAAGACGGCAAACATCTTCTGTCATTGTTCCGTCACCGATGTTTGCAAAGTCCTTCTGCTTTTCCTTGATAAGGAAATCGATACCGTAAAGAGCAACACGGCGGTAGTCTCCAACAATACGTCCACGACCATAAGTATCAGGCAAACCTGTCAAGATATGTGATGAACGAGCCTTGCGGATTTCTGGAGAATAAATCTGGAATACTGCATCTGAGTGAGTCTTGTGATACTCTGTAAAGATTTTGTGCAATTCTGGATCAGGATCATAACCATACATTTCACAAGACTGTTCTGCCATACGGATTCCACCGAAAGGCATGAAAGCTCTCTTCAAAGGCTTGTCTGTCTGGAGACCAACAACCTTTTCAAGATCCTTTCCTTCCGGGCAGATATATCCAGCAGGATGAGCTGTAAGACCTGTAACGATCTTTGTATCCATATCGAGAACACCAGTTCTCTTCTTTCCGTCCTTACCAACGGAAACTTTATTATGCTCTTCTTTTTGCAATCTCTGGAGCTCATCAAACAGCTTCTTTGTAGCTGCTGTAGCACCTTTAAGGAATTTCTCATCTCCATCATAAGGAGTGTAGTTGTTCTGAATAAAGTCACGAACATTAACTTCCTCTTTCCACAAACGGCCGTTAAAGCCGTTCCATTCTTCTCTTTCGATCATAGACAGACCTCTTAAAAAAATATTTCAACTAAAGACTAAGTACCAACCAAGAACTAAGATTAGAAGTTTTTCACACTCTTATCTCATGTCCTTCCGTCTCTGATAATAACTCAATAAATAAAAAGAATCAATACATTTTGTGTAAAAAAGCACTAATATACACCATATTTAGTGTTTTTACAATTAAAACGTTTAGGACAAAAAAGCCCAGCTTTTTAAGCTTGGGCTTTTTTGCACTTTAAGTGCCTTTTTTAACAGACTTTATTTAGAAAGTCTTGCTTCCAAATCATCCAAGATTGCAGAAAGTTCTTTTGGCAAGTGCTTTCCGAACTTAGGATAGTGGTTTTCACGGATATCCTTAACTTCTTTCTTCCATCCTTCAACATCAACCTTAAGGATTTCAGGAAGTGTTTTCTTATAATATTCAGGAAGACCGTCTGTATTAATTGCTCCATCTTTTGGCATAAGACCGATTGGAGTATCAACAGCATTGTCTTTTCCATCGCAGCGATCAAAAATCCATGCAAGAACACGGCTGTTGTCGCCATATCCTGGCCACATGAATCCGCCTGGGAGCTCTGAATTGTTTTCGTCCTTGCGGAACCAGTTTACATAGAAAATCTTTGGCAACAAATCTTTGTTCTTTGCAGCGTTACCAACATCAATCCAGTGCTGGAAGTAGTCACCCATGTTATATCCACAGAATGGGAGGATAGCAAATGGGTCACGGCGAATCTTACCAACCTGGCTTGCATCAATAGTAGAAGCAGCAGTGATTTCTGAACCTACGATAGATCCAAGGAATACACCGTGGT